>CAYHFB010000018.1:0-20270 GCA_964355695.1 uncultured candidatus Brocadiaceae bacterium | reverse complement strand
GAGATACTTTCGGGTCCTTAATTCGTATTTACCATGATTTTTTGAGAGGATACGTTTAGAGTATATATTATTCCATTTACCAGGGGCTTCACCCCTGACTATATTCGTTCAGCCCTTTGGGGCTGCTGTAGAGCGAAGAGGCGCCTCGCTCTCGATGATAAAGTTGCCGAAGGTGTCCTGCCTGCTGTTTTTTAAATGCAGGCGGGACGCCTGCGCTACAAATACGGTCGCCGAAGGCCTAATTTTAAGTAAGCGAACCATAAACGATTGACCTGACGATTAAACCGCCATTTGTAACATAAACGGTATATTGTTTTATCACCCATTGTCTGATTCATCAGGGTTCATACGGGACATTTGAGCTTCCCAATCTTCCAGGGCAAGGAATACCTCTCTGGCCTGGCTGCCTTTATATTCACCAACGAGCCCATTCTCGGCCATCAGGTCAATCAACTTCGCGGCACGTGAGTAACCGATCTCCAACCTTCTTTGTAAGAGTGAAACGGACCCCCTTTGTGATTCAAGCACGATCCTTACCGCCTCCTGATAAAGATTATCCCGTGCATCGTTCTCTTTATCGACGGCACCTTTCCACTGTTTCAGTTCGGGACTGAATTGCGGCACGGCACATTTTCTGAGATATTCAACGACGTTTCGCACCTCGTCGTCACTGACGTACGCCCCCTGAACCCGCACCAGCTTTGACGTCCCCGGCGGTAGAAAGAGCATGTCCCCCCCACCCAGTAATTTTTCTGCCCCATTCTGGTCGAGAATTGTACGGGAATCGACCTTTGATGCAACATAAAACGATATCCTTGATGGAAGGTTCGATTTAATTAATCCGGTAATCACGTCCACCGAAGGCCGCTGTGTTGCAAGGATCAGGTGAATACCTACCGCACGCGACTTTTGGGAAAGGCGTATTACCGAGCCCTCTACTTCGTTAGACGCCACCATCATGAGATCCGCCAACTCGTCAACAACAATAACGATGTGCGGAAGGTGAAACGGCACGTCGTTAATATCAACATCCCCTTCAGGGTTTAACCGCTTTATTATCTCAGACTGCCCCAGTTTGTTATAGCCATTAATATGCTTTACGCCTACACTAGCCAGGAGGGCGTAACGCTCCTCCATCTTGTTTACCGCCCATTCCAGAACGGCAGCCGCTTTTTTCATGTCCGTTACGACGGGGCTTATTAAATGGGGAATTTCCTTGAAAAGTGAAAATTCAACCATTTTTGGGTCTACCAGCAAAAGCTGCACCTCGCTGGGGTAACGCATAAATAAAATGCTCAGGATAACCGAATTGAGGCACACTGACTTCCCAGAACCCGTCGTTCCGGCAATAAGCAGATGAGGCATGGCCGCAAGGTCTGCAAAGACTGGGTTCCCGGCAACGTCCTTGCCGACCAAAAGAGGGATGGACATCTTTTT
Source organism: uncultured candidatus Brocadiaceae bacterium (assembly GCA_964355695.1). Lineage (GTDB taxonomy): Bacteria > Planctomycetota > Brocadiia > Brocadiales > Brocadiaceae > JACVXV01. Next base: position 18,833 of record CAYHFB010000018.1, on the reverse strand, counting down.
TCGTATTTCATCAGCGGATTCCAGTAGTTCCCGCAGCACAACCACCTCACGCTTGACATTCGGGACTTCCACGCCAATGGAAGATTTCCCCAGGAGGGGTGCGACAATGCGCACACTGGGCGATTTCAAGGCGATTGCCAAATCATCTGAAAGGCTTACCACCTTTCCTACCTTTGTTCCCGGCGCCAATTCCAATTCATACATGGTAATAACGGGACCCTTTTGGATTTCCATCATTTCACATTGAATATTGAACTGTTCGAGGGTGTTTTTTAAGGTCTGGGCGCGTAGCGTAATTTGGGACCAGTCATCTTCTCCTTGTTTTTGCGGAGGCTCTTCCAACAACTCATGTGGCGGCAAGGTGTAGGGACGGTCTTTTACCTCAAAGGCTTTCTTGGCAAGTAGTGCAGCATCTTCCTCTACGACTTGTACCACGACGGGTTTATTGGCTGGAGCAACCTTGATCTTCTCCCAAAAGGAACGAGGCTCCGTTTCTTTCTTTCCATCATTATCATCGGGGCATGAAACGTCCTTGGGGTTATCACGTTGCCTGGTTAAGTTATTGGTTTCCGGAGTGGAAATGGCTTTCGTGTCTTTCACGTCCGGTTCATGGATGTCCTCTGATTCCGGTGATTCCGGTGATTCCAACACCTTCACCGCCCGCATGGGTACGGCTTTCATCTCTTTTGGGACAAGCTTATGGGAATCAACGGATTCCGGCGCTTCCGGTGCGTCCGATTCTTCCGGTTCTTTCAAAAAAGGAGAAACCGGTGTTACGTTAAAAAGGAGCATTAACGACACAACAATACCTAATGCCAGTATTATCGTAGCGCCGGTATAGTTGAAGTTTTCGAAGAGCCTGGAGGCAAGCACAACGCCGACAACCCCTCCCACGTTTTGTGAGAGCATGGATTTTTTGAAGGCATAACACCCAAGCGTCAGCAAAGACGCAACTGAAAACAGGAATAAAACGCCCCCCAATGCCTTTACCCAAAGGCATTCAACCTTTTCCCGGCAAAAATACAGCAACCCCAACCAACCAAAGATCACGCCAATCAAAAAGGACGTCTTGCCAAACCAGGCAAGCACGTATCCTGAAACGAGGGCGCCTGCCTTTCCACAAATATTTTGTACCAGGTCATTGGGCGGATAATCGGCAAAGGGGTTGTCGTGAGACGAATGGCTGAAGAGGCTGGAGAAGACAAAAACCGCGCAGGCAGTAAAAAAAACCGCTATGATACACTGTACAAGACGTCTCTTTCCCATGTTATTCCTTAAGTTGAAAATCTACCCATAATTTGAGGCTTACGAGGAAAGAAAATGAAACACAGCCTCAGACTGATCAAAAACGCCTGGAACCACAGATTTCCTGGCGCGGCAAAACCGCAACCCAAAAGCGTGTAACTACCAAAGACACGAATTACCTGGCGCGGCCTCTGGCCGCAACCAAATTCGAAATTCGAATATCGAAATACGAAACAATTTCAAATGACAAAAAACTCAATGCTCAAAACTTTGCGTAAGCCTCATCTAATCAATACCTTACAATTGTGCATTTTTAAAAACGAGCATAAAAACAAGAAGTTGATGGATTGTAGTACGGATTTTCACGAATTATTATCGGGGCGCGAAGAAAGACTTGCACAAATAAAACAACTGGACTTCTATGCTTTTAATCTGTGAAATCTGTGTAATCGGTGGTTTCCGTAGTTCTTTTCAAAACCCGGTTTGTTTATCGTTCATTTAAGACCTTAATGCCCCGTATGCCCAAAACCACCGGCGCCGCGGTGGGAATCTTCCAGCCGTTCAACCTCAATCAATTCCGCCTGCATAACCGGCTGGATTACCAGTTGGGCAATCCTCATACCGCGCTCAACGGTAAACCGGTCTTTCCCGAAGTTGCCTAATATGATCCCAATTTCACCGCGATAATCGCTGTCAATCGTGCCGGGGGTATTTACCACCGTCAACCCATGCTTTAAGGCCAATCCGCTTCGAGGCCTTACTTGTGCTTCATATCCAAGCGGCAATTCAATGTGTATGCCGGTAGGAATCAACTTGATTTCTCCCTGCTCAAGATACGTTGCCACATCTACTGCGGCATACAAGTCCATGCCGCTGGCTGCGGCACTCATATATTTGGGCAGCGGCAGGTCTTCACACCCCTGCTTTCTCATCACTTTAACGGGTATCTTATTCATGGGGATTATGCTTCCTTCTTTTTGTTAAGTTCTTCATTAATAGCCTCGACAATCTTGCCAGGCGCGGCCAGCCTTCCCATTCCCACGCGCCCCGTGCATAACCGCCCCTCCTCGGGATCGACAAACCGATAGCCGAGACCGGCCAGTTTCCTGATATTTTCCTGCACAATGGGATTTGAGTACATGCTGTCGTTCATTGCCGGCGCAATAATCACTTTGGAATGCGCAGCCATAACCGTGCAGGTCAGGGCGTCATCGGCTATTCCTGATGCGACTTTGCCTATAAAATTTGCCGTTGCAGGTGCAACGACGACGATATCCGCACGGTCCGCCAGCGACACATGGTTGGGATTATAGCTTTCATTATCAACGAAAAGGTCAGTTATCACTTGATTGTGGGAAATGGAACGGAAGGTGACCGGGTTGATAAAACGCTGTGCTGTTTCGGTCATGATAACCGTAACACGATGTCCCTGCTTCACCAGGCTGGATGTAATCTCAACGGCCTTATAAGCCGCTATACTCCCGGTAACGCCGAGGACGATATGGTGAGTCATTGCTTAATCCTATCGCTGCACTGCCGCAGCCAAATCCAATTCTTTGTAGCGCCGACCTTCATGGCCGGCAATGGCATTGGGAATGCACACACAGCGGGACATGAACCCCATACGAGTTAAGTTAAGCCCTATTCTTCTCGATCCCAAGCTCGGAATCGCAATAAAAGCTCTGCTTTGAGTCAAAAAACGAACTCTTCCGAAAAAAACGAAGCAGGTGCTTCTGGCACAGACGCATTCCCTAGCTGGAGCTTAGGAACAAGAGAAAGCTTCCCTCTGCGAACTTGACACATAAGGGATGAACCCCCGCGCTACAAGACCGCTTTGGAATTCCTAATTATTTCCCATCCGACCAGACATTGGTGACACAGGCATCTTGCCTGTGCTTATGTATTTTATTGTTATAATCTATAGACACTTTCCGGTCATTCCCCTTGAGGCAAGTTTCTTCTGTAAATACAAAATTCCTGCACAGGTTGGAAGCCTGTGCCACCAAATACCCTATTTTATTACTAAATGACTAGACCAAACCAAGTATTTTACGGACGGTGTCTACCGTTACTTCCAGATCATCATTTACCACGCCATATTGGTATCTATCTTTATATGACAACTCTTTCTCTGCCGTTTCGAGGCGAAGCTCAATATCCTGTTTTTTATTGGTGTTTCTATTTAACAATCGCTGGCCTAATGTATCACTATTTGGGGGCATGAGAAATATCGACGTGGCTTCCGGAAATTTTTCCATAATCTGCAATGCACCCTGCACTTCGATTTCGAGGATGAGCAGCGTGTCACTTGCCAACGACTCCTTCAGGGTACTAACAAGCGTCCCGTAGTAATGGCCGCAGTACCTTGCGTGTTCCGCCAGTTCTCCCTTCTTGAGTAGCTCTTCAAACTCAGGGACAGACACAAAGTGATACGACACACCATTTTTTTCGTTGTGCCGGGGCGGTCTTGTTGTTACCGAGATGGATTTCCTCACACCGGGATATTTCAAAAGCTGCGTGCACACCGTTGTTTTTCCGGCTCCGGAAGGTCCCGAAATTATCACGATATTACCCATCGTACGCCAACTTTCCTTTACTCAACGTTAAACGCCTGCTCCCGAATTTTCTCTATCTCGGTTTTTATTTCAACCATGTCTTTTAATACGACATTGTCATTCGCCTTTGAACACATCGTATTTGCCTCACGAAACATCTCCTGAATAAGAAAATCCAGCTTTCTGCCGACGGGTTCATCCGACTGAATTGCCTCATGCAACTGGCACAAATGACTCCGTAACCGGCTTATTTCTTCGGAGATGTCACACCGTTCGGCAAAGAGGGCAATTTCACGGCACAGGTTGTTATCCGTTAATTCCACGGTCGTCCCCACTAAGAGGGACTCAACCCTGGTCCTCAACCGCTTGCTGTATTCCAAAACAATAGATGGTGCGACGGCCTCAATTTTATTGAGCGATGAAAGGACAAATTCTTTTCTTTGGTCTATATCTTTACCCAGATGCGCCCCCTCAACGGCCCTCATTTCCTGCATCTTCGCCATCGCTTCATTGATGAGTGAAAGGCACATTGCCAACAGCGCATTCGCGTCTTCCGTCCGCTCCTCCCGTTTCTGCAAAACGCCCGGCAGGTTTATGAGAGAGTTAAGGGATATTTCCACCGTTGAACCGATTTCATTCCTTACGTTAGACAGTATTGCATAATATTCCTTCAATCGGTCACCATTCAAGACGCATTCGGATTCCCGTAAGAGCGATTGATAGTTTACGTGCAAAAGAACCGTACCGCGGTTGATTTTCCCCCTGATCGCACGTTCAATCTCACCCTCAAATGCCTGCAAAACGTTAGGAAGCCGTATGTCTATTTTTAAGAACTTGTTGTTGACCGAACGCAGTTCGACGCGCATTGCACACCCATCGTCTTTATGTTCAGCCACCCCAAAACCGGTCATACTTTTGATCATCTATACCCCAGGAGCACTCGAATCGTGCCCACCCTCCACTTACTATAAAGTTTTGAAAGAAATGATACTACCCGGTTATTTTACTTCGACAGGAACAGGCGTCGTCACGGGTACATTAGGAACTTCAATTTGAGGAATACCTTCCTGAGATGGAACCGCCGTTTTCCCGCCTCCCATACCTTGCATTCCAAACTTATCGGTTTTACCCGCTTTCCCTTCTGCGTGAGGAGCAGCATCGTGATCATGATCACATTCATCACCATGCTCATGTTGTAACGCATGACTACCGTGGCCGACACGTGGGTTAATCGCGCTCACGGGAATTGACAATTTAAACAAAAAAATCGTTGCAACAATAAACGCTGCGCCAAAAAGATAGGTAACTTGCGTTAAAAATGAGCTTGTTTTGGTTCCAAAGGCCGATTGGTCACCCAATCCACCAATTGACGCCAGACCACCCCCCTTACCGGATTGCAACAAGATTGACCCTATAAGAAATACGCACAGGATAGGCAATGCAATTTTTAACCCGATTATCAAATTAAAAAAATAGAGTGCGTTTATTATCCCAAATATAACAACGATTGCCACTCCCCACTTAAGTGCCTTTTCCGCCTTTACCATCTAACTCTCCCACATTGAAAAACACAAAAAAAAACAAACACGAGAAACTTTATCCGCGATCTATACTTTACCAATGAACGCGTTTGAAAATAACTACCGGAACGTTTTGGCTAGCACGCGCGACCTCGTTAGATATTATTACCAGAAGTTGAAGCCGCTTTAACAATGTCCCAAAACGATTCAAATTTAATACTTGCACCACCGACAAGAAGACCATCAATTTCCGGCTGAGCCATCAATTCCTTTGCATTCTCAGGCTTTACACTTCCTCCGTAAAGGACGTACATACCTTTTGCAATATCCTTGCCGTACTCCGCCGTCAAAAGTTCCCTAATAAACAAATGTACCTCATTAGCCTGGGACGGTAACGCCGTTTTTCCAGTGCCAATAGCCCATACGGGTTCGTAAGCGACCACCACTTCTCTTACATGTTGGGCGTTTATCCCACGTAAACCGTCCTTGAACTGATTTTTAACTACATACTCTGTTCTCCCTTCCTCCCTTTCACTCAACTTTTCTCCGATACAAAAAATGGGCTTCAGGCCGGTTGCAAGAACTGCTTTCATCTTGGCATTAATAAATGAATCCGTTTCCCCCAAAATATGCCTGCGTTCCGAATGCCCTACAATTACGTGCGAACAACCCACCTCTTTGATCATTGACGCCGAAACCTCTCCGGTAAAAGCCCCGCCTTTGTCGGAATGAACATTCTGCGCACCCACCAAGGCCTCACAGCCTTCCAGCGCAAGGCAAACATCCTTCAAAAAAACGAAGGGAGGGCAGATTCCGCAGAGAACGTCTTTTCTTGCCCCCAAACTGTTTTTAAGCTGCCGGGCAAATTCCACGCCCTCTTTGAGGGTGAGGTTCATCTTCCAATTTCCCACAATAAAAGGTCTTTTGACCATGAACACCGACTCCTCTTAATCACACTTTGGAAACGACCCCAAAACCTTAGTATCAAAACACTTTTTCGATACCTCTTCCAACGCCCTTTTCACCGACTCATCTTCTCTATGCCCTTCGAAATCAAGGTAGAAGCAATACTCCCATGCCTTTTTTCTCGTAGGTAAGGGTTCAATATTGGTGAGATTCACCTTAAAGGACTTAAAAGGCTCTAATATTTCCAACAATGCGCCTGCGTGGTTTTTTATGTAACACATGACCGCCGTCCTGTCACTTCCGCTCGGCGGACAGTCCTTCTTGCCAAGAACAAAAAACCTCGTGCTATTCGTAGGATTATCTTCTATATTTTGGAAAAGAATTTTCAGGCCGTATTGCTGCGCCATTTCAGCATGGGCGATTACCGCGCAATCTTGCCCTTCACCCGATTTTATGGCCTTTTGAACAAGGCGCGCAGCCTCGGCGCTACTGCTGATTTCAATCAATTCCGCATCATGCAGGTTGTTTTCCAACCAATTCTTACATTGTGCTAAAATTTGCGGTTTTGAGTATACCTTTTTAATCTCATCCTTCGCACAGGTCGCCATCAAATTGTGGTGGATTGTCAAGACAATCTCAGCACACACCTTTACGTCAAACTCCACAAACATGCTCAGCGTTTCACGGATGCCCCCCTCAGTGGAGTTCTCAACCGGTACGATCCCGTAATCACACCTACCGCACGATACGTCTCTAAAAACGTCATCAATACCCCTGGCGGGAGAATAATCAACCGCTGCGCCAAATTTTTGCTTTGCAGCAAAAAAACTAAAGGTGCCTTTCGGCCCAAGATATGACACCTTAATAGGCTGCTCCAGATTCCGTGAACCTGCTATTATTTCACGGTATATGGCCTCAAGGCTTTCATTCGGCAGCGGTCCTTTGTTGAGAGAGAGTATACGTGAATAAACCTTTTTCTCTCTACCAGAATCGTGTATCGGCAGGTTGTTTTGCCTTTTAACAATACCGATCTTTTTAGCAACCCCCGCCCTTTCGTTAAGCAACTCCACAATCCTGGAATCAAGCGTATCAATTTCACTTCTCAAACCATCAATATTCATAATGAATTCCTAAGTGTGGACGGCATAGAGTTAAGCAAATTGCCGATATCGTTTGATTTTATGTTTAGTTATTGCCAATTAAGCATTTAGATTGAAACAAAGAAGATTGAATTTATCAAAATTTGCCGTGAGAGTCAATAAAATTAAGTTATTTCAGATTTTTTTAATTGACTGTAGATAAAAGACTGCTACAATTATTTGCTATACCGTGATTATGTTGCTCTAATATTTTGTAAAGCGGTATGTTACGACGTTATTGGTTATTGTGGCCCATTGTTCTTTGAACTTATTACAGTATTTATATTTTGCCTACCTAATTTTTAAAATTTATTTTAATAAAAAATTTACAAGTTAGGTCTTTATATGTAATCTTCACTGTTTTAAGTCTTTACATGAAAGGAAGATATACATGGTAATTGGACGAATTAGAGGTTCGCAGCAAAGGGTAGGAATCTTTGTTGATGTCCAAAATATGTTTTATTCTGCAAAGGCCTTGCACCAGTCTAAAATTGATTACAGCAAGCTTTTATTAGAAATAGTAGGCGACAGAAATCTCGTTCGGGCGATTGCTTATGTTGTTCAAAAACCGGACGTAGACCAATCAAGCTTTACCGATGCTATGCGGCGATTGGGTTATGAAATAAAATCAAAAGAACTTCGTTTGCGGCCGGATGGTACGGCGAAAGGCGATTGGGATATGGGCATTGCAATAGATTCTATTGCAATCGCACCAAAACTGGACACCGTAGTATTAGTAAGCGGAGATGGGGATTTTGTGCCTCTCGTAGAAATGTTAAAGGCTCATGGGTGCAGGGTAGAGGTTGTTTCATTTCGAAGAAGCACGGCCGTTGAACTGATTGATGCTGCCACAAAATACACGGCAATCGAAGAATCCATGTTGTTTAAGGAAAAGAAGTTTCAAAAAAATGATATCCCATGCAAGTAGTCACATAAACCTGGAAAAACTGAGTGAATGTCAATTAATAATAGGATATACCTTTCATAACGTAGAAATCCTTGAGAAAGCGTTAACCCACACGTCGTGCAGACTGGAAAACAATTTTTCCAACGAACGGCTGGAGTTCCTGGGTGACGCGGTACTAGGAATGATTATTTCCGATTTTCTTTTCAAAGCGCTTCCGGGAAATACCGAGGGTGAGTTAACGAAGATAAAATCGGTTGTAGTCAGCCAATCGACACTTGCCAGGGTAAGTGCAGAAGCGCACCTGAAGGACTTTCTCTCCGTTGGAAGGGGTTTGCACGAAAGCAGCTTTTTCCCAAAATCGCTGCTTGCCAATGTGTTTGAAGCCATTATCGCCGCCATTTACCTTGACGGCGGCATTGACGCCGCGACCCATTTCACGATGCGGTATTTGCAGAAAGAAATTGACACCGTTTGCAAGAATCAGCACGAGAAAAATTACAAGTCAATCCTTCAGCAGTACAGCCAAAAGGAATTTGGCATTACACCGAACTATAAGGTGTTACAACAGGTTGGCCCTGATCATGGGAAATTGTTTGAAGTAGGAGTATTGCTCAAGACAAACGATTACGGTAAAGGTTGGGGAAAAAGCAAAAAAGAAGCAGAGCAAGTAGCCGCAAAGGAAACGTTGAAAATGCTTTCTCAGGATTTAACTGAGAAAGATAATAGTATATTGTGTATTTAAAGCGAGAAAGGAACTGTAACATGAAGAAAGTTGGAAATCAGAAGAAGGTTGTTGGTGTTTGCCCGGTCAAAATACATAGGACAAAATGTCCCAGCATTAAAAGAACCAGGCAAATCCGAACAAAACTATTAGCCGTACAACAAGAGAAGATTCTTGATACGGACAGAATAGCAAAACTTCGCGCAGCGTTGAAAGAAAGAAAGATGCGCGGTATAGCCGTTGATTGTAAGACCTGTAGCCACAGCAAGGCCGTCACGGTTTAACGGTAGTTTTGCGGGTTGTTTTACAGAGGCCACTGAGTAAAGCATGTCTGATTCAAGCTTTTACTCTGTGGCCTTTTTTTTGGTACACGGTACGTGATTTCTATAGGATTTCGATTGGGCCGCCATATTTTATAGTTCTCCAGTATCCTAATTTACCCTTAACGAATAATGAAGAAACTAAAAATCGCAGACTATAGTTCCACCGATAAATCGGTGGGCTATTTCCATCCATCCCTTCGGGACAAAACATAAATTTGCAAAAAAACGGGAACGTTCGCCTTCGCGTTGGCAGTCTACACAAAATGCCGGTATACCTCCTACCCGCCACAACCATACAAGAAGTAAATTCTCTTGAATGCCTTGAAATTACTGATAAAATCATGGGGTATTAATTGCAGAAAATGACGCGACGTCGCCATTAAGTAAAATGACAACACCTTACCTTGACAGCCGTTCTCAAACGAACAGGACCAACGATAATGAAAAAACAAATATACATAGTTTTATTCCTCATATCGGCGTTGCTGATGCACCAAACCGCAATGGCGGCGAAATGGGTAATGAAAAAAGGGACTCAAAGCGGCTCCGACGAAGCCCAGTCGCCCATGAACAATAAGACGCTGGGGATTTCGTATTATAAAAGGGGTATGCTTGAAGACGCCGCTGAGGAGTTAATTGCCGCCGCTGACAATACAAGAGGCGACGCGGAACTGCACCACTACCTGGGGAAGGCTTACTACGAACTGGATAAACTGCATGAAGCTATCCCCGAATTTCTTGAGGCAATATCATTTTACAATCCTGACCAGGCAGTGGAAAAGGCGGAAGCTTATAGCGACCTTGGACTGACCTACAAATACCTAAAGTTGCTTCCAGAGTCTTTTGCTGCCTATAAAGAAAGCCTTGCGCTAAACCCGTTAAAGGTAGATACCAATTACTATCTGGGTGTTCTTTCTTATGAAAAAGGTAAGCTGAGCGAATCCGCTGCTTTTTTGGAAAAGGCCGTTAGCCTCGATTCGAAGGATGCGGACGTCCATTTCATGTTGGGGGTTGTGTACTTTAAAAAGAATTTGCCTGAAAATGCAGAAATGGAATTCAAGCAGGCAATTAACCTAAAAAAGGATGACGCGGAGGCGCACAATTTTCTCGGTATGTTGTATTATGGGCGTGGTGATTATGAAAATGCAATCGCCGAACACCAACTGGCCGTGGAGTATAACAAAAACTATGCGGAAGCATTTAACAACCTCGGTATCGCCTATTATGCAAAGGGTGATTTTAAGGGTGCGGCAGATGCCCTTAAAAAGGCCGTAACGTTGTCGCCGAATTTCGTGGAGGCATACTATAATCTGGGGATGGTTTACGGTGAAGGCGATAAATTTCAGGATGCGGTCTTTTCCCTGCAACAAGCGCTCAAAATAAACCCAAAAATGGCCGAGGCCTATTTTGCCCTGGGTGAGATTTATGCGGAGAATGACAGGGAAACCGAGGCGTTGTCGTACTACCGATGGGCTATCAGCTTTAAACCGGATTACGCGGATGCGTATTATAACTGTGGGGAGCTTTACGCCGCTAAGGGAGAGAGAGAGCAATCTATCGAAGCCTGGAAGAAGGCGACAGAACTAAATCCTCAAAAGGCAGACGCCTACTATAATCTGGGGGTTGCATATTTTAATTTGGGGAACGAGAGTAAGGCCATTTCATACTGGAGCAGGGCAGTCAGGATAAACCCTGATGATTATGGGTCGCTAACCGGTCTTGCGGACATTTATTATTCAAAGGGACTGCTGGATAAGGCAATACAAACCTGGGAAAGAACCACCGAACTCTACCCCGACCGCGCCGACATATTTTATAAGCTGGGTAACACTTACGCGAAAAAGAATATGTACTTGTCGGCTGTTGCTTGTTGGGACAAAGCGACAAAGATAAACCCTGCCTACGTTGACGCCTATTATAATCTTGCCGTTGTTTATCAGGGACTCGGCAAGACGGACGACGCCATTAACGCATTCAAAAAGGCGCTGGATATTGATGCCGATGACGCTAACATCCATAAAAGCCTGGGATTCCTTTACCAAAAAAAGGGTATGCACATAGAGGCAGAATCGGAATTAGCCCTTCACCGAAAATTAAAATCACTTCAAATGCGTATTGATACCCACAGACACGAGTAACATCTCATCCAAACGGGCACATGCCCACATTTTCCAACAACCCTTTTTTCCCGGCATGGTAAAGTGAAAAATCAATAACACCGCTACCAAGCCAGACACCTTTGCTTGTCATCCGTTGTATAGTCTCCTTCATTAATGTCATTCCTGCGGAACTAACACGGTTTTTGTGTTTGCCTTCTACCGATATTTAGTTCCTAACGAAACGAGCCCGTCTTTACCGGGTAGGGGGGATTATGCAAAGCCTATTCACCGGAAAGAACAATCTCGCTGGCGCAAACGGCAAAGACGAGTGATAAAGAGGGTTGCAGCAATGAACAGAATGTGTTAAAATTCGCTTCACTGTTTACCGGATAAAATGGTTGTGCAAATTTCTTTTGGAGAATGAGAAGCGATGGAGATGATTGTGAGGCGTTTATATATCGCTACTAGTATTGGCGGTATGCTGTTTTTATCCCTCTGCGGTTGCGGCAAGCATGAGACGCCTGAAGGGGTTAACGCAGTAAACAAGGCGGGTGAGGGTACGGAAGGGGAAGGCGAGCAGGCAGTAAAAAAAGAGGCGGTCAAGCTTCCTGAAAAGTTGACGGCAAAGGAATATTACACCTACGGGTTAGAAGGTATTAAAAAGGGCGGGTTTGACGTTGCAATTGCCGCATGGGAAAAGGCGATAGCGCTTGATCCGGGGATGTTTGTCGCTTATGAGAAGCTGGGTAAGGCATATTACACTCAGGGACGCTTCGACAAGGCCGGGGAGATATACCGGAAAGAGCTGAAGCTGAACCCCAATGACCCGATGATCTATTTCAGCCTGGGCGTAATCTATCGCATGAACGAGCAATATGAGGACGCCGTTGTTATGCAGCGTAAGGCGTTGTCGCTCAACCCCAAGCTGGCCTCCGCCCACAATGAACTTGGGTTGACTTATTGCAAACAAAAAAGGCTTGATGAAGCGGTTGTTGCGCATAAGGCGGCATTAGCATTAGACCCGAAGCTTGGGGCGGCCCACAATTATCTGGGCGTAGTCTATTTGCTAAAGGGGATGAGCGCTGAGGCGGAAGTGGAGTTCAATGAGTTTAAGAAGTTTGAGGCAGGCAAAAATCTTTCCCCACAACATGGCGCGCCATCCTCTCATTAACAACCGTGTACGCGATTTCATCATTCACCATCGGTGTAATCTGCGAAGTCTGTGGTTTTAAATGATTTTATGGGTTTCAATAATAAAGCGGCAGGTTGAACCGGCGTTGGATTTTCATGTAAAGTAGGGACACGGAGCACCGTGTCCCTACGCGTGAGTACACGAACGGCATCGGTAGGGCGACCCTTCAGGGTTGCCTCCATGGTATGTATTCAGAGCGTTGCAAGGCCGAAGCCTTGCCCTACGGGACCAGCTAATATACAACCTCAAAAACGTCCACCTTTTTCTTCTTCCCCTTAACGGCAAAACTGCCCAGTTCTTTAAATTCAAACGCATCTTTCGTGGCTTCATAAACGTTGCGGTCTACGAGGATTTGTTTTCCCTTTGCAAGGGCTTCCAACCGTTCAGCGATGTTAACCTCGTCTCCTATTGCCGTATAGTCCATGTGCTGCGGCGACCCGATATTGCCGACGACGACTTCTCCCGCGCTGATGCCAATCCCTGTGTTGAAATTATCCCGTATCCACTCATTCTTGATTTCCGAGAGGCGCCTTTGCATCATAATAGCGGTCTTAACGGCTTGTTTTTTGTTATCGTCACATCTTGTGGGCGCGCCGAAGATGGCGACGATCATGTCGCCGACAAACTTGTTTACGGTGCCGTTATGATTGAAGATAATTTCAACCATTTGGGTAAAATATTCGTTAAGATATGCAACCGTTTCTTCCGGCATAAGATTTTCGCAGGTAGAGGAAAAGCCCCGAATGTCGGAGAATAAGATTGCAATGTCTTTTTTTACGGGGTCCAAAGAAATGCATTCTTTGTCATCGCCAAGAATGTTGTTAACGATTTGCGGGGCAACGTACCGGTGCAAATAGGCCTTCACGCGTTCCGCCCGCATCCTGTTTTCATGGAGAATCGTATTCTCCATGGCGGAGGCCACCTGTGACGCCAGTATAATCAGGAGTTTCATTTCACCAGAGGTGTAGACAACGGGGGAATCATTACTTACGTTACATACCCCAATAACCCGGTCTTTTACCTTGAGTGGCGCGCAAAGCAAAGAACTTACCCGGTAGTTTCCCGGTGCAAACCTTGCGTCGCAAGCCACGTCATTGACTATTTCTGCTTTACCCGTAGAGAATACGACGCCCGCAATTCCCTCTCCAGGCTTTAAGCGGATATTTTGCATGTTCTCCATGCCGGATGCCGCCACCATTTCAAGCATGCCATCCTTCAGCAGCATGACGGACGCATTTTGTGCGTTTTTGATTAACCGCTTAGTCTCGTCAATAGCAACCATTGCAACGTCCTTCAGCTCCAGGCACACGGTTATTTTGTCGGCAATATCATAGAGAAGGGTTAATTCTTTATACTTATCAAGTGTCTCAACAATGAGCGCTTTTTTCTCCCGCTCTTTATTTGCCAGAAATGTAAGAAATGAGGCCATGGAAGACGCCTTTGTATTCCCGGCTACCCACCCAATCACCTCGCCGGCGAGTTCCACGGGATATCTACCCGGCAAAGTACTGTTTTTTGTTTCACCTGTTTCATAAGAAGGGTTTCCACCATCGAAGCTTATCAACCTCACGCCATGAGTATCCTCAATATCCATGCGAGTATCCAGGGCGTTGGCAAAGCCGGTTATGACAGAGGATGCATCGTCTTTCGTGATAAGTTTTTTGAGATTTATTTGAGCCATTTTATTTTCCCCAGGGTTTCGCGAATAGAGAGGGACAACCATAGCATCTTCATGTCCCACCTCTGCCAATTTCCGGTGAGGATTTCGTACAAGCAGGCCGGACTTGACCGGCACACGCTGCCTATGGTATCAGTCAAACTTCCCCCTTCCCGCTGTATCTCCATTGTCCCATTTCCATTGAGAAGCCGGTGGTGTAAGCAATAAGCGCCAAGGTACCAGGCTGGGCGCAGGTCTATGCGGTCGTGTACCTTTCCGACATTTAAGCGGTGTTTGAAGTAGTCTTCATCGTACTGACCGCCTGTCAGCATAAGGAGGTATTCCTTTTGTGTGCACTTGACCTTTTTGAGGGTTTCTTCGTCCGGTATAAAGGCGCTGGTTTCCTTGAACAGGAGGAGATGGTTGTAAAATTTGTCGATAATGGCATCGGCGTGCTGATGAACAAGCCCATTCAACTCTTTCAGGAGAGAAACGTCTTGCGCGGTAAATTGCAGGTAGTCCTTGCGGAGTTGCCGTTCCTCTTTACCGAGGCACAAGTCCTCAACAGGCATAATATGTTCGTCCATAAAACAGCATCCTCGTTGCTGATACGAATAATCCGGTTAGCGCTTATTTATTGCGCCGAACGAATTGGTACTCGTGTGGGTCGTTTTACCTTTTTTTGCTGCATATCAAGAAAACTTTCCTAATGCCCACCCGTTATTTATTTTTATTTAAAAGCTTCAACCGCATCATTTCCGCAAAAAGGCCTACTTCATATTCAATGCCTTTTAAAATATCGTTTTCAACCGCGAAATTGATGCATTTCTTCATTTCCTTAAGCGCCCGCGCGTCGCGTTCTAAAAGGGTTTTGGCAAGGTTTAAGGTATGCCCAAATACTTCTTTATGAGGGACAAGCTGATTAACGAGTCCCCACTCCAGCGCCGTTTCTGCGCGAATCATTTTACCCAGGAACAACATCTCCTTTGCGCGGGCAACGCCTATGTAGCGTGGCAGACGCTGCGTTCCGCCCAGACCGGGAATGATACTGAGTTCCGGCTTTGCCTCCGGCATGCTAAAGAATGAGATTTCCGAGGCAACCCGCAGGTCACACAACATGGCAAGCTCCAAACCGGCGCCAATGGTCACGCCATTGATAGCCGCAATGACGGGTTTTTTGCAATTTTCAATCTCTACGAACATCTCATGGGCACGATGAAACCGTTCATAGTTTTTCTCGGCTACCAGGCCGGAAATCCAGGAGCCGAAAAGCTCGTCGCGGTCGGCACCATCACTGAAGACGCCGCGCAATTTGCTGGCAATAATAATGGCGCCAATTGAATCGCTGCCTTCATATTGGTCCATTTTGTCGTAAATAGCGTCAAGCAGCCAGGAGCCAATGGAGTTCCTTGGCGGCTTTTTCATGTAAATAACGCCAACGGCCTTACCATTTTCTGCCTTGATTTCTTCAAATTCAATGTGGTCATAACCGGAGTTATCACCACGATTCATACGGATATCTTTCATGACCTCTACCCTTTTTTTAATACTTCACTATTTAGCAGCTTGTTTTTTTCTCGGAAGGGATTCACCCTCTTTTAATATTCTCCCTACGGGTGGTTGCGGTTTCCGTGGTATTGATTTTTGCCGTGTTTGTTGTTGCATTTTACACCTCATTCTTTCTCTACGTTCTCTGATTTTCGCATTTTATTGTCAGATTGGTAAGTTTTACAAAAAGGAATTAAACTAAAAAACAAAATAATTCCTTCTCATATTTTCAGGAAAATATTATATCTTTAACGCCGCCTGAAACCCTTCATGAACCGCCTCCAGCGCCGTACGCACCTTTACGCAATCGCCGATGGAATATATCTCGGGGAATTTCCCTTCAATCTGCTTCAGAAACCCGTTGTTGGAGCTATAGCCAACGGCAACGATAATGGTGTCCGCCCTGATGAAATGATCTTGACCGTCCTTTTCATACACCACCCCCCTACCTTGTTGACTATTAACAATTTCCTTCACCTTTACCTCTGTTAGTTCATTTACTCCAGCAGCCTTAAGTTCCTGAAGGATGACCCACCTCGTAGAGATACCAAACCCGCCTCCAACCTTTTTTTTCAGTTCAAGCATCGTAACGTTCCGGTTTCCCCGTGTCGTATATTCCACCATGTCTTTTTCGTTAAAAACCTTGTGCCTGGCTAGAAAACAAGCCACGTCGGGACTCATCGCCCCCTGTTTGGCTGCATACAAGGCGACCTCGCATCCAACGGTTCCACCACCAATAACAATGACGTTTTTCCCCATCAGGGCGTTTCCATCCAATATGCTACATGCAGGGTACACGTGCGGCCCTTTTATACCAGGCAAATCAAGCATAATTGGGTTCCCGCCCGTTGCCACCACCACGGCGTCAGGTTTTTCGTTTTCCAAAGTTTTCAAATCCGCCTCGCATCCGGTTTTTACCGTTACGTTCAGCTTCATGATTTGTTTTTCAAGGTAGGTTATGATATTTTGTATTTCTTCGCGTCCGGGCGGCACATAAGCGTAGCGCAACTGCCCGCCCAACCGGTCTTCCTTTTCGTACAAGGTAACCTTATGCCCCCTCAATGCCAATACGCGGGCGGCTTCCATGCCGGCAGGCCCCCCGCCGACAACCGTCACCTTTTTCGGTTTTCCTGTTTTGATTATGGTATACTCGCCTTCATGCCCCGCCATCGCGTTATACGTGCAAGACACGGACTTGAAATTTAACAATGAATCAAAACACCCCTGGTTACAGGCAATACACCGCCGGATGTCATCCCGTTGTCCATCCTTATACTTATTCGGCATTTCAGGATCGACGATAAGCGGCCTGCCGATTGAGACGAAATCCGACTGCTCATTATTCAAAATCTCTTCCGCAAGCTTCAAATCATTAATCCTTACCGAGGCAATCACCGGGACGCGCACCCCTGATTTGATTTTTTCAGAAAGAAACGTATAGGCCATACGGGGAATAACCATCAGCATGATCGGCGTCTTGCTTTCATGCCATCCGGGAGATACGTTAAAGGCGTCCACCCCCGCCTGTTCCAACATTTTAGCGATTTCTACACTTTCGCCAATCTTGAGACCATCCTCCACAAAATCCTCACCGGACAATCGAAAGATGATCGGATAGCTTTTTCCAACGGTCTCCTTTACGGCAACCACCAGTTCCCTGGCAAAGCGGGTTCTGTTTTCAAGGCTTCCACCGTACTCGTCATCTCTCTTGTTCGTTGCCTTTGACAAAAACTGGTTGATAAGATATCCCATGCCGCCATGCAGCTCAACGGCGTCAAAACCCGATTTCTTTGCCCGCAGCGTGGCGCAAACATAATTATCGATAACGGTCTTGATCTCCGAAACGGTCAGGGCGTGTGGCTCCTGCTTTATACTTCTATGCACTAACGCGGATGGCGCAACGGGCTGCATCTTGCTAAAAAAAGACGAAGCGCTTCGCCCTCCGTGCAGTATCTGAGCGGCCACACGCGCATCGCAAGCGTGAATGGCGTCGGTTAGCCGTTTTAATCCGGGAATAAACGCGTCATTATCCAGACCAATGATGCTCTTCCAGACCTTGCCGTTCATCTCCGGATAACACCCACCCACGACAATGAGGCCTACCCCCCCTTTTGCCCGTTCGACATAAAAATTGATAATCCGGTCATTGATAGCGCCGTCCGAGGTAAATCCAAGGTCCATCGCGGACATGATTATCCTGTTTTTCAGCGGCATTTGGCCGATGTTTGTTTTTTCAAATAGTGTACTCATGTAATGGTGTCCATATATTAAGACTTATTGAAAACGATTGAAACCACAGACTTCCTGACGCAGCCTCTGGCTGCAACCAAAAGGTGATTTTGTCCTATTATAAGGCATAGTAGTATCCTCGTAAATAGTAATCAGACAATATAGAAGGCTCTAAGTTAATAGAATTATATCGAGACAGGCTCAGGGGTGCAATTAAGCGGTTTTGACAGGATTCGTTTTCGCGGAACATTACGGTGGTTGGCCCGTGAGGGAGGGTGGAGAACATTCATGAATCATGCGGGAATTTTATTTAAGGATTTTTCCGATTGGGTCGAAGGGCTTACAGCACCGGTGAGAAAAAGCGGTGAATCATGGGCGAAAGATTTGGGTATCGAGGTTCGGTATTTAACAAGCAACGGTGGTGTTGATAAGGATGAGTTGGCTCGCCAGATCGCGAAGGGCAAGAAGAGACTTAAAAGACAAATTATTCATTGGCATAAATATTCAGTAGACAATAAATACAGCGCCTAGCGCTGCCCTTTACCCAAAACTATTTTCACCCTGAGCTATTCAAGCCAAGCGCAAACCCATTGCACAGGGCTTGCAAATAGGTATAGCCTTGCCACATCAGTTGATGACCGGGCTGGAGGATCATTGGCTCGACCGAGGTATCCTCCGAGGCGTGCAACGGCACGTACGGCTTCACCGAGCAAGAGTGTTTCGGTTATGTTTTTTTCAAATTCGCCCTGAGTACTTTTATCTCAATATCCGAGAACAGTACCTCGGCGGCTA
>CAYHFB010000017.1:0-20356 GCA_964355695.1 uncultured candidatus Brocadiaceae bacterium | reverse complement strand
TATAGCACTTTCCTTAACCTAACACGTATGGGGTTGGCTGGCCACAAGGGTTGGCGCTGCAAAATAACCTTAGCTATTGGTAACCTAATTTATGAAAAAAGAACAAGAAAACTCGTGGAATACGGTATGGACGCATCTGATACTGCCCGGCTTTGCCATTTTCGTTATTTACGTATTGTGTTATTTCCTCAGAGGCACCCTTATATCTCTTTTCCTGGCCTTTACCGTTGCCTACATTTTTAATCCTGTAATCAATTTTTTGGAACGGAGAGGTTTTCGGCGTGAGTTGGGAATAGCCATCCTGATCATTTCCGTCCTTTTATCAACCACGGGATTCCTTATGTACGTAATCCCAAAAACAATTACCGGTGTGTATCAGGTAGGCACTAAGGTTAAGGAGCAGTACCCGAAATATCAACCCACATTCGACGAGTGGGTTACAAAATACGGCAACACCGGATTTGCTCAATCTCTCAAGTTATGGTTGAATAATCACGCAGAGGCGGAAACCAATCGTGAGCCCGTGGGGTTTAAACCGGTAGATACCTCTACGGAAATAGGAATGGACAGCAACGAAAACGTTAGGCAAACCCCGCCGTCTCCCGAAGAGCCATCCACCCAAAAACAATCTACCCTGCAAAAAAGGAAAATACTTGAAACTGTGTGGGAATTGAAGAAGTATCTCCCACAGGTGGGTAGTTTTTCCCTGAACATTGTCAAAAATGTCTTTTACAGCGCCTTTGGTTTTTTTGGCATAGTTATTAACTGCATTATCTTTAGCGTTGTCTCCATTTACCTGCTGAAAGACTTTAACGTCATCGCACAACATCTAAAAGACATGTTCCCTTTGCCCAAACGTGGGGAGGCCACGAGGCTTATATCAAAAATAAATGACAATCTCCGCAGTTTTCTCCAGGGACAACTCATCATCTGCCTTATCCTCTCACTCATTTACAGTATCGGCTTAACCATCGCCGGTGTTCCCCTATCATTTCTGATTGGTTTTATTGGCGGCTTTGGCAATTTAATACCTTACGTCGGCACGGGTATAGGCATGGCGCTGGCCATCATGCTCGCACTCTTCCAATACCACGATTTTAACCACGTTGTGTACGTCATCGTAACCTTTGGCGTCGGGCAAATGCTTGAAGGTACGGTAATAACACCGCGGGTTATGAGCAAGGGGTTGGGACTGAGTCCCGTCATGATAATCCTCTCTATCCTGATATTCAGCCAACTCCTGGGTTTTCTCGGACTGCTCTTGGCTGTGCCGATTGCGTCTACGGTGAAGGTGTTTATTGATGAATTTATCATGCGATACAAATCATCGCCCTATTACAAAGGGGATTTGCCTGAATGAATGGGGCTGGGGGGGTAACGGTTAGGTGTGTAAAGAATTGAAAATGACGTTGTTTGGGTGCCGCCTAACCCGCGGCGATTAAATTAATTTCCTTGACTTCTCATTTTCAAAAAGTAAGATGAAATGTTTGTTGTATTTTGATTTCGGTTTCGACTTGGTAATATCCAATCCAGAATTGCGCGGGATGAAAATTTTCAACTCCGGTAGCAGAGGGTTTCCGAAATAATTCTGGAATAGTTATGTATAAATAGTCTCTATTGGAGGTGTTTTGCCGTATGAAATTAACTGATTTTATTGTGGAGGAAGCGATCATCATAGAGTTGAAGGCCACAAGCAAGGAAGCCGTTATCAGAGAAATGGTGTGTGCTCTTAAGGATGCGCAAAAAATCAGTCAAAAGGATATTGACCATGTTATTAAAGCGCTTATGAAAAGGGAAGAACTGGGCAGCACCGGTATTGGAAAGGGTATAGCCGTTCCTCATACCAAGCATGATTGCGCAAAAAAGATCGTCGGAACGATTGCACGGTCGAAAATCGGGGTTGATTTTAATTCCCTTGATGGGGAACCCGTTTATCTGTTCTTCCTCCTGCTTTCTCCAAACGATTCTACCGGCTCACACCTCGCGGCGCTGGAGAGAATCTCCACGGTTATACGAGACAACGATTTCCGCCGCTTTATGCGTGATGCTAACGACAAACGCGGCATTGTTGACATACTAAAAGAGGTCGATGGTATTCACGCATAGCAAGTTACCCATCATAGCAAGCCGCACCTGATGTTAAAAGGGTACCGGCAACCGCTAGCAGAGAAATTACGGTCGAACTTTAACTATTCTTAAAAATCCGGCTTATTTTGTAATAATAAGCCGATGATATTACTTTTACACAATAATTACGGAGTAAAATTTCAAAAACGATATTTTACCGTACACCCTATGGACGCCTACTCAACAAATTCCACATTATTAGAACGAAGAATTAAAATCTCCAATTCCAATGGGCTGCACGCCAGACCCGCTACCAAATTTGCCGAGATTGCCAACAAGTATGATGCTGAAATATGCGTTAAGGCAAAGGGCAAGATGGTTGACGGCAAGAGTGTAATAGACCTCCTGACCCTTGGCGCGGAAAACGGCACGGAAATGCACCTTAACGCGAAGGGAAGCGACGCAGCGGAAGCGCTCGACGCCCTGGAAGGCCTGATAAAGAGCAAGTTTGAAGAAGAATCCATGGAGGTCAAAAAAGGGATTGCTGTCTCTCCGGGCGTGGTTATTTGTACGGCATTTATGTTTGAAAGCGAAGGATACCGCATCCCTCGCCACGTTATAAGAAAAGACGAAGTGGACGGTGAGCTTGTTCGGCTTGAAAAGGCCTTTGAAGATTCGAAGAAGGAGATTCACGCGTTAGTGCAGAAGGTCTCTGATGATCTTGGTTCTAGCATCGGATCAATCTTTAGCACACACCTGATGGTTTTGCAAGACGTTCGCCTGAAAACCGACATTATTGATAAAATCAGAAAAACCAATTTTACCCCGGAGTTTGCGGTATCCCTGGCATTACGGGTATATATCAGGAAGTTCCAGGATATTAAGGATACCTACCTCGCTGAAAGGGTGAGCGACATTTTTGACATTGAGCGAAGGCTTTTGAGGAATTTGCTGGGGGAAAAGCGGGAAGAGTTGAACAACCTTACACAGGAGGTTGTTCTCATAGCCCACGACCTGACCCCGTCTCAGGCTGCCTTGCTTGACACCGACAAGGTCAAGGGGTTTGCCACCGACGTTGGTGGGAGAACTTCACATACCGCAATAGTCGCCCGCGCCCTGGGTTTACCGGCGGTGGTAGGGCTTGGCACGATTACTAACGATGTATTCGGAGGGGATACGGTAATTATTGACGGTAATAAGGGCATTGTCATTATCAGACCAGATAGCGAAATGTTGTCTATGTATCAAAGCACCGTTAAAAATATACACGTATTCGAAGAGCAATTAGCAACCGAATTGAAAGATAAACCATCCGCCACTCGCGATGGCAGGCATATTTCCATTTACGGAAACATTGAATTCCCCCGCGAAGCCATTTTTAACGAAAAATGCGGGGCGGAAGGGATCGGCCTTTACCGGACGGAGTTCCTTTATTTAGGCTCTCCCCATCCGCCAACGGAGGATGAACATTTTGACGCCTACAGCGCGGTGGTACGAGAGATAAAGGATAAGCCGGTTATCGTCAGAACGCTTGACTTGGGCGCGGACAAAGTTAAGTATGGCGAAGATAGAAAAGAGGGCAACCCCTTTTTGGGATGCAGATCGATACGGTATTGCTTTAAAAATCCGGCACTGTTCAAGACGCAGCTTAGGGCGATTTTAAGGGCTTCTGCATTAGGAAACGTAAAGATGCTGTTTCCCCTTATATCTTCTCTTCAGGAACTGCGGCTTGCAAAGCAAATGGTTTGGGAAGTAATGAAGGATTTGGATAAGGAGAAAATCCCCTTTAATAAGGATATCGATATGGGGGTGATGATCGAAGTGCCGTCATCGGTGATGATTGCAGACCTACTGGCAAAGGAATGCGATTTTTTCAGCATCGGCACCAATGACCTCATCCAGTATTCCCTGGCCGTTGATAGAAATAACGAGCACGTGGCCTATCTCTATTGTCCGGTACACCCTGCCATTTTACGGTTTTTAAAGCTTGCAATAAAGGCGGCAGAAGAAAACAATATTCCTATTGGAATTTGCGGAGAAATGGGAAGCGAATTAATCTATACCGTGCCGCTTATCGGACTGGGACTCACCGAGTTCAGCGTGGCGCCAGCAACGGTTATACCTGAAATTAAGAAAATTGTAACGTCTGTTACCTTTGAACAAGCGAAGGAGATTGCCGATACCGCCTATCAATTTGACGATCCGGATAAAACGATTGCCTATCTCACGAAAATTGCACGGGAAATATTACCGGAGCTGTTCGGATAATAAAAATTCCTTGACAGTGGGAATTTTCGGCATTAACATTAATCACAAGTTGTTTATTTTCCTATAGTTGAATTTTTTTAAAAGGCTTGACGCAACATTATAAAAATACGTGTTCGATTTACAAAGCTCGGCGACATTCGTTTCATCTCGCATCATGATTTAATGAAGGTCTTTGAAAGAGCTATAAGAAGGGCAGACATTCCCGTTTCAATGACGCAAGGTTTTAACCCTCATCCTATATTTTCCATCCCCCTGGCGCTTGGTGTTGGGATCGTTGGAAGAAATGAGATTCTTGAGCTGGATTTGAATGAGCCAATGTCCCCTGACGCGCTGAATGCGCTTTTGTCACCGCAACTTCCGGAAGGAATACAGATTCTTTCAGCAGTGTCGATACCGTGTTTCATGAAAAGTACCGACTCCGTAGCCGAATACGAGGTTGATGTTAAAGATAACAGCCTCTTAGACACGATAAATATTAGTAATTTTTTGCAGCAGCCAAACATAAACGTAACTCGCATAAAAAATGGACAACAAAAACATTTTGACATTCGCCCATCGATTCAAAAGGTCGAGGTAAAGGCCAATCGATTGTTTTTTTCATTAAAAATGACGTCAGATGGTATGGCACGACCCGAAGAGGTTGTGCGTACCCTATTGGCAAGCGAAACAAAAATGTTCTTTGAAATAATTAGGACTAATGTAAATCTATCTTCTTCTGGCTAACCGGGAGCAAAATAATGGAAAAGAGGATGCTTATCAATGCGGTGGAACCTGAAGAGTGCCGCATTGCTATTTTGGAAAACAACGTATTGGAAGAACTCTACATCGAAAGGAGTTCTCGGGAACAAATTGCAGGCAATATTTACAAGGCAAAGGTCGTCAATATAGAGTCAAGTATAGAAGCAGCATTTGTCGATCTTGGGTTTAAAAAGAATGGGTTCCTTCACGTATCAGATGTCTTTGTTTCCGGCGGCGACGAGGCACAAACAGCCGATAACGGCAACAGAAACAAGCCGCACCGGGAACCTTATAAAATCCGGGACATTTTGCACCAGGGGCAGGAGGTGTTGGTACAGGTTACAAAGGAAGGCATTGGCACAAAGGGGCCGAGCTTAACGACGTATATCAGCTTGCCGGGAAGATATTTGGTGCTGATGCCCGATGTGCCGCGCCACGGGGTCTCGAAAAAAATCGAGGACGAGGAAGAACGGCAGCGCTTAAAAAAAATACTTGCAGGCCTGAATCCACCTAAAAATATCGGGTTTATTATCCGTACGGCGGGCGAGCTTCAAACGAAAAAAGAAATCCACAAGGACTTTCATTACTTAATAAAGCTCTGGAAAAATATCCTTAAAAGTTCGAGAGAGGTGCATGCACCGGCGCCTATTTATCAGGAAAGTGACTTGGTAATTCGCGTTATCAGGGATATTTTTTCCATGGATATACAAGAGATCGTCATTGATTCTGCCCCCGTCTACGAAAGAACGAGAGAGTTTTTTCGTATGATTATGCCGAAATTCGAAAAGATTTTAACCCACTATACCGAGGATAAGCCACTCTTTCACAAATATGAACTTGAAAGGGAAATTGAGCAGATAAACACCAGAAAGATACCCTTGCAGCGCGGAGGCTCGATTATTATAGAGCAAACGGAGGCGCTGGTGGCAATTGACGTCAATAGCGGGAAATTTAAAGAGGAAACAGACCCGGAGGAAACCTCGTTTAAGACAAACCTTAAGGCGGCAAATGAGGTTGCGCGCCAAATACGGCTGCGTGACCTCGGCGGTGTTATTGTAGTGGATTTCATTGATATGCGGGAAGAAAGTCACGTTCACGCAATAGAAAAGGCGCTTAATGACGCGTTAAAAAGAGATAAGGCCAAGACAAAGGCACTGAGAATGTCGAAATTCTGCACCATTGAGTTAACCCGTCAACGGGTGCGACACAGCCTGCGCGACGTTCTTTTTGAAGAATGTAAATTTTGCCATGGAACGGGTTATACCAAAACCGTTGAAAGCCTTTGTTTAAGCATGATGAGAGACATTAAGTTTGCTATTCCATCGCCCCTGATTGCTAAGGTCGAGATAATGACAGACACCAGTGTTGCAAACTATTTGCACAACCAAAAAAGAAAACAGGTGATAGAAATCGAGGAGACTTACAACAAGAAAATCCATATCATCGGTGTTCCTAACTACGGAAATAGTAAAATTGAAATCAGATATTTGAACCAGAAGGATGAGCCGGTTCTCTTAAATCTTTAATAGTGAAGTGATTTGTGTTATACATTTGGTTTGCGGTGACACAGCGTTAGACGCTTTTTGTGTTACCGCATGAAAGGAGATTTTGACGATGTACGTGATAATAAAAGACAGAGGCAAACAGTATAAGGTCAGGGCAGGCGAGCGGCACCTTATTGATCTGAAAGCAGATAAACAACCCGGGGATACCCTGGAGTTTAGCGACGTGCTGGTTTGCTCCGATGAGGCCGGCAATAACACCATTGGCTCTGCAGTTAGCAAAAGCGCAAAAGTAATTGCGGAAGTTGAAGGGGTTAAAAAGAGCGCCAAGTCCATGACCATAAAATTCCGCAGAAGGAAGGAATCGATGAGCAGAAGAGGGCATCGTGAAAAATATACCCAGATAAAGATAAAGGAAATTCAAGGCTCTTAACTAATAGCGGTTTTTCAACCTAATATTTTCGTTGGAGGTTAGTACAGTGGCACATAAAAAAGGTCAAGGTTCATCGAAGAACGGAAGAGACAGCAATCCGCAAATGCGCGGAGTAAAGAGATACGGCGGCGAATTGGTAACCGCAGGTTCTATTATCGTTCGCCAGTGCGGCACGAAATTCAGACCGGGAGCGAACGTCGGCTTGGGAAGAGATTATACCCTCTATTCCAATATTGACGGCGTAGTGAAATTTGAAACAAGGCGCCGTGTGAGCGTTTACGCAGCATCTAATTCCTAAATCAAGCATGTAATTCGTTGTTATAAAAAGCCGGGAATATACCCCCTGATTTTTTTCATTCAGAAGAAAGCAGGGGGGTATCTTTATTCCCGCATATTTCGGCGAACCCTCTCACCGAAACAATTCGGCGCTAATATGGGTTTCGGAATGGATACACACCGAAATGTCAAGCGGGTTTTATTTTCGTAACCGTTTTCCCCAGCACAGAAAACACTGAATCCGTAGAGTTGGTAGAAGTAAACAAAGCGGAGACACTAATTTCTCCTTTCTCTTTATTACCCTGCACGCCATACGTGGTAAATTAAGAAACTTTCGTTTGTCCGCTTTTTGTTCCATAGGAACATTTGGTAACAGGCAGGCAATTTATTGCCTATTACTAAGGAAACGATAGTTCAGATGTCCGGGATTTTTCCCCTAGTATCAAATTCAAAAAAAAATGTTGTAACGAGGAATATTACAATTCATGTTCATTGACGAAGCGGTTATCTATGTAAAAGGTGGCGACGGTGGAAACGGTTGTGTAAGTTTTCGCCGGGAAAAATACGTGCCACACGGTGGACCGGATGGCGGACAGGGCGGTGATGGCGGCGACGTTATCTTCAATATTAGCGATAAGATTGAGACGCTCCTTGACCTCACCTCACGCGTAAAATACGTTGCAGAAAGTGGCCTCAATGGAAAGGGTTCTACAAAGAGGGGGAAGGACGGCAAAGACCTCTGCATTGACTTACCTAAAGGCACCCTGGTAAAGGATAGGGAGAGCGGGCGTGTGATAAAAGACATGAGTACCGCCGGCGAAAGCGTCGTCATTGCGCGTGGCGGAAGAGGCGGGCGGGGAAACAAGTTTTTTGCCACCGCTACCAACCAAGTCCCACGCCAGGCCGAACCGGGTAAGCCCGGCGAGGCGCGGTGGCTTTGCCTTGAATTGAAATTGCTGGCAGACGTCGGCCTTATTGGAATGCCCAATGCCGGGAAATCGACACTCCTTTCCCGGTTATCCGCTGCCAGGCCGAAGATTGCCGAATATGCCTTTACCACCCTGCAGCCGCAGTTGGGCGTAGTGTCGGTAGAAGATCATCGAAGATTCGTCGTTGCCGACATCCCCGGCCTTATCGAAGGGGCGCACAGTGGCACCGGACTAGGAGACGAATTCCTTCGCCACATCGAAAGGACAAAGCTGCTGGTGCATCTCCTGGACGTCTCCCCTTACGCAGCCACAAACCCCGTGGACGCATATAACATCGTAAGGAAAGAATTAGAGCAGTACAATCCGCTGCTCGCGGAAAAACCGGAAATTATCGTTGCAAACAAAATGGATCTTTTGGACGAAGCAGATGGCGCGGAGTGCATTCGAATCCTGGAACAGAGCATATCAAAATCGGTATGTCCCGTTTCCATGGTTACGGGTAAAAATATCAAGACGCTTATACGGTTAATTGCGAGCGCCCTGGATGATATTCAGGCACAAGTGGACACAAGCCTATGTGGTTAGCGATAGATATCGGTAATACGAATGTTCACCCCGGAATGTTTGAAGGCGATGTGTTGCTCTCTACCTGCACGATAAGAAGCGAGTCGCCATTCACCATCCAAACACAACTTTCAACCTTTTTGAATACCTTCGACCTTTCCAAAACGCGGGACGTAATCATCTCCTCCGTCAATCCAGAGGCGGAAGCCAGTGTCTTTGAATGTATCAAAAGGCACGACCTGCTAAAACCAAAGCTCATCGGAAAGGATATCCCCATTCCCATTGCCGTTCTGGTTGATTGTCCGGACAAAGTAGGCGCTGACCGCCTGGCAAACGCCGTTGGCGCTTATGAACGGACGCACAACTGGACGGTTATCGTTGATTCAGGCACGGCAATAACCATTGACGCAATCAACGGTAATGGTGCTTTTTTGGGAGGAATTATTGCGCCGGGCATGGAGCTTTCTTCAAGGGCGCTCCATCACTACACGGCGCTCCTGCCCGAAGTGTCGGCAACAAAACCGGGGAAAATATTGGGAACAAACACGGAAGAGGCCATCCGTTCAGGCATTTATTGGGGTACCATCGGCATGGTAACCATGCTGATTCAGATGCTTTGTGAAGAAATAGGCCACAAGCCGTCAGTAATCGCCACGGGCGGAAGCGCATACCTCCTGGCAGAGAACATACCCCTCATTAACTCCGTTATTCCGCAGCTTACCCTGGAAGGAATCAAAGGCATTTACAAAACAACCGTCACCTCAACTGCAAAGCACTAACTGGTTTTCATCTTCTCGACGAGCTTTCTGAACCGGGCGTCCTTCCTGAGAAGGGCAAGGTCTTTGTCTCTTTCCAGGTGGTAAATGTCCGTATAGCCCAACACAATGGCCCTTTCCAGCGCTTCCATTGCGGCATCGGTATCTTTCAGTAGCGCGTAGCTACATGCGAGATTGTACTGAACGGTAGGGTCGTTTGGTCTAAGGCCGCTCAGCTTCTGGTCTGCCACCAGCCCCTTTTCGTACATCCCATTTGCCGTGTATGCATTGCCCAGGTACATGAGGCATTCGACATAATTAGGATTCACCGTAAGAATGTCTTCGAAAAACCAGATAGTGAATGCGTCGCCTTCTTTTTGAAACTCAGGCGCTTTAATGTCAAAATCGTAGTTTGGTAGCGTAATGACATTGATAAATCGGCTGTTCGTTTCCATAGGTGATTGGTATCAGCGTGTTTCTTTGTAATTGAGTAAAGATAAACAATGTGAGGGTTGCTTTGTGTTTCTTCGAGCATTTTCCAGTACCTAAATATAGGGCGAAAAGGTAGCATTGTCAAGTATCTGTATGAAATTTTTGTGTAAAAGCACAGAACGCCTTAAAAGCCTTGCAAATACTGGTTCTCAAGGTGTTTTGTATCGGTGTCATTTCGCTTATGTCGTACTCCTTCCGTACTCTGTTCACTAGCCTACCGTCTGGCCGATGTTTCTACTGGTGATTAATACATGACTGTTTAACGCCTGGATAGCCTTTTGCTTGCTATCAAGACCGGTATGAGAATACTTCTGAAGCATTCCTAAGCTTGAATGCCCGGTCATGCCCATTACCGTTACCGCCCCCAATGCCTAAATCAGATTGCATGATGCTTGCAAAGGTATGTCTGAGATGGTGAAAGGTGAACCCCTGAATACCCATGTCCTTAAAAAGACCGCTAAAATGCTTGCTATATTCAACAGCAACCTTCCCGGTTGCCCCTCCGCCCCACAAACATCACCGAACCCACCGGATGCGCCCCGGCGGCTCCTGGTGCAGTTCTTGGGCAGTCCAGGGCTACGTCAAAGAAATCTGTAAGTAGCCGCTCTATAACTGCTCATTATTAAGCAGACATGGTGGTCAGCGAAACTGCGCCACGAAAGGGATAATCAACTCAGGACTATTTTGCATGGTATCGAAAGGGTGAGTTAGCGCGGCGCAGAGGTCGGTTTCTGTTTCATGATACCGATTATGGGTTGCTTGTTTGCGGGTATATTTCCAGCGCTTTTCCTGCACGTTAAAGTCTGGAGAATAAGGTGGCAAATGAAACACTTCCGTGTATTTCCGGTTTTTAGAGAACCATTCGTATGTGATGGGATGCTTGTGGTACGACGCATTGTCCTGTATCCGGTAAATGCGGTGGCCTCGCCTGAAAAAGAACTTTGTCATATCCTCCAGGAACTCAACGTAGGTGTCATGATTGAATTGGGCTTCCCTGCGGCGGAATAAAGATTGTCCGGTAAGCACAGCTACCGCTCCGAATATTTTCTGGGTATTGCGTTGCCCGCCGGACAAAACTTCTGGCTGAACATGTCGCGGCGCCCACGTGGTGTGCAGTGTCGGGCTTCTAACGGCCTCCATGATCCGCAACCCGCTGCCGTACAGCAGTTTCACGATAAGTTGTTGCGCACCCTCCAGAAGGGAGATGACCTTGACAACCTCCTCGCGGGTCAAAACCACTGGCACGTTCACTTTCCTGTCCGCTCTCACAGCGTTGATCGTCTCATTCAGCGGCAGTTGAAAAACGCGTCTGTACAGGAAAACCAGCGCATTCATCGCCTGATTCTGAGTGGCGGAAGCCACCTGCTCATCAACTGCCAGGTGAGTGAGAAATGCCTCGATCTTGCGTTCTCCGTTCGCCAAGTCTTCACGTGACTTCATCCGCTGAAAAGCAATACATCGCTTGATCCAGTCGATGTAAGTCCGTTCGGTATGGATGGATGGAGTAATGGTGCAGGCGCAAGGTGATTTTATCGTTGACGTTCATTAAATTACAAGTGATAATATTGTCTACAACTATCCAAGTTACAAATATTTGAGAAAATACACAAAACACGTTTTTTGTTGTTTAAATAATAAGGATATTAAAATATGTTTAACACCGTGCTTGAAACAATTAAGCGATTACAGAACAGAGAAACTCTTTCAAAAGAAGACGAAGAATTGTTAGAGTATTTAGACTCTGAGGCTTTAAAAGAGGTCAATCTTAGTTTGTTGAATTTAATGTCTTATGGAAATAGATTAGGCTGGAATAAAATTGAGAAAAAATTACAAGAACTCTTAAAATTTGTTCAAAAAACTAAAGATTCATCAGGGAATGAAAAATGATTTTTATTAAATTTTCAATAAATTAATTGAGCCTTATTTCACCATGGAACAAACATTAACAAAAGAACTTGGTTTTGTAAAAATAGATTGCCTTCCACATAAAAGACTATTGTCTCAATTGGATGTAATTATTGAGCCTGATTCTAATGGTTTTATTGCAAGAACACCAGATATACCGCTATATGGATATGGCGAAGACCCAATAGAGGCTATAGATTCATTAAAATCCGAAATAGAAACACTTTATGATGATTTGATGGCGGACGATGAATTCACGGATGATTGGCTTAGAATAAAAGAATATTTAAAATTCAAAATTAAAGATTACTGATGAGAAATTCTTCGTACAACACTCAAGATGTCAAAACATGTTGTGAAAATAAACTAGGAATTAATTTCAGATCAGGAAAAGAGCTAAATGGCTGGTTTTGGCTTCAAGGTAAGAAAGCTTGCAGGATTACAATTCCAAAAGGAAGAAAATCTATTCCTCCTAAGACTTACAAATCAATGGCTAATCAGCTTAAATTAACAGTAGATGAATTTGATTTTCTACTTAAATGTGATTTGACGAAAATCGATTATCAAGAAATTATAGCTAAAAGAAGTAAATAACATAAGTCCATTGTCAAATATATCCTGTTATCATTGGCAATGTGAAAATTCATTTTCCTAACAAGATAAATCCAGCCGACCGCAAAAAGCGCGGCGGCTGATTTTTTCGTTGGGCGTCACACTGTTTTAACCCACGTATCACTAACTCAAGGGGTATATGATGGACTTAGGATAGCGCAATCGGTAAGCACGCAGAGTGGAAGATGAAACTACGTAGCGCAATTTCCAAGCAAGAATCGCTCGATTTAGCAACAATTTCAAAAGACAACTGTTGTGAGCTGGGGAAGTGGCTACACGGTGACGCAAAAGCCAAATTCGGCAAACTGGCTAGTTACAGTGAGTGCGTATCTAAACATGCCGCATTTCATGTCGAGGCTGGCAAAGTTGCTGCCGCGATCAGAGCAAAAAAGTTTACAGAGGCCGAAGCAATGCTTGACGCTAACACCGGTTACAACACGGCATCAAGTGCGGTTGGTGTTGCAGTCATTCACCTTAAGAAAGAAGCTCGCCTTTGAGGTCAAAGCGTAACCTCTCGGTCCACCGGACGCCCCAACGGCTGTGCCGTTGGGGTTCGGAGTGGAAAAGGCCTAACCCCTCCATCAACACGGACTGGCGCGATAAAGCCGCGCCAGCCGATTATGTCAAGCGTTATAGCAAAATAGAAAATGGAAAACCAAATTAAAAATAAAACTCAGCAAGCAACCATCCAAAAATCTACTCCAACTCCACTTGAAGTCAAGCCGAAGCTTGAGTCTTGGACAATATACATACCGACCATTCTCGGTATCATACTCACTGCCGTCATCGCATATTTTGGGAAAATAATATGGGATAAACGACAACGATTTATTAAAGCTTCCGATGAATTTCGGTTAGCCTTCGGTATTGCTATCCATGCTTTGGAAACTGTTCCTTTTTGTGACCGGAATATTCTCGAGGAGCACTTTCTGACTCATGAAAAAGCCATGATTAAATTCAGGGACAACCTTAAAAGGAACAAACTCAACAGCTTCAACAAAGACTGGAAACAATACGAACAATATCGCCTGAGCCGTGTAGATGTGCCAATTCTTTGTTTTATGGCAACGGAAGTTTCGGCTATCGGCGCGAATGATTCTGCCGAAATTGACCTGAAGCATCGACAAAAAGCTTTTGAACATATCAGGCAACTCCTGTCATATACAAAAAAATGAAAAAGGCTATAACAAATCACTCCAGCGGACGGATGAAGCCCCGCCGCTGAGTTCGGGGTTGAGCTTTTCAATACGCTCGCTGCCCTATGTCACACAAAACAGATCAGAAAATAGTAGGCTCGCATTAATGCAGTAGATAAATAAGTAAGCCCATCCCATTAATCAGACCATTCCCCTTCATCTCTATGTGTGCTACACCAAAAAATGGAAATATTACCTCTGAATCATGTCGTCGAAAGGCTTAGAAATGAAGATGATGGCAAATATGTTTACAGGGGGCAAAACGAGAGATTACCGCCAGCCTTTGGTTCTTTCTCTATATTAGGCCAATGGTAAAGAATAAAGACCCGATTGTTATTAAGCCGGAATTGACTCTAAGAAAATCCGTGCGCACAACCATACGCCGTGCGGGTTTGCGTGATCTTTCTCTCCCCAACTCGGTAAAGCCGGGCTAGTATTTTTAATTTTTTTATTTTTACCTGTTATTGCATATTAATCGTAAAACAATCTTGCACTTACCGGCCACCTCGTCGGTCGGTGGCGCTTTTGCGTGGCGCGTACCTTTTTTGCAAAATTATGTCGTACTTACGTCGTACCTTGTGGTAAAAGCATACCAAAACAGATAAAACTACACAAGAATTAAATTCCCTTGAATGCCTTGGAAAGACTGATAGAATAAAGACACATCGAAAGAATGCAAAAAGGATAAAAACTGGTAGAAAAGCCCTGGAAATAACCGTATGAAATTAGACCTGTTACGCTTTATTCACAAAAAGCAGAAAACTACCGGCACTAAAAAGCCGGCAAAAACTGCCACCCGGTTTAAGACAAAAAGCGCGTGGGGACTGGATATCGGCGGACACGCCCTGAAGGCGGTAAAAATAACACAATCTGCCGGTATCATGCAAGTTGATGATTTTGACATTATCCCGTACTCCGCAATCCCGTCTGATTCAGACTTTTTACAATCCGCTTGCATAAAAGAAGCCATTCAAACATTTTTGACAAAACACCGGATCGCTAAAGGCGACAAAATAGTGGCCTCGGTTCCCGGTCAGTTCGTATTGTCCAGGTTTACCACCATCCCCCCCGTCGAAAAGAAGCAATTAAGGGAGATTGTCAGGTATGAAGCAAAGCAACAAATACCTTTCGACCTCAAGGAGGTCGTGTGGGACTACCAGCAATTAACAGAGCAGACGCCCGGCGCGGAAGGTATAGAGATCGGCCTTTTCGCCGCCAAGAGAACCACCCTGGACAACATCCTGACGAACGTTTCAGCTTTTAAATCCAGGATAGCGGCCTTGCAGGTCTCGCCTCTGGCCATTTCCAACTTTATCATCTTTGATCAGCACGTCAACGGCCCCACGGTTATCATAAACGTGGAAACGGAAAATACGGATCTGGTCATCGCCAACGGATCGCGCCTCTGGCTCAGGAACATCCCTCGCTCCACCCTGGATACCGACCTTGCCAAAGAAATTCAAAGGTCGATAGAATACTATAAATCCATGGCAAAAGAACCGATTCAATTTAAAACGGTGGTATTAATGGGCAACAAATTTAAGGATTCGGCAAACGTAAAATTTATTACCGATACTTTTGCTTATGAGATAAAGGTGTTGAATGCGTTGAACAATATTAAATTGTCAAACGTGCTCGACAGCACCCGTTTCCATGAAGAAGTCCTGAATCTGGGCATTGCACTGGGGCTTGCCATTCAAGGCGTGGGACAGGGACAAACGAACCTGAACCTGATGCCCCTGGAAATACTCCAGGCTTTGGAAATTGCGAAGAAAAGGCCTTACGCCATAGCGGCCCTGGGTTGTTTTGCCCTGTCGTTTTTCATTCAATACGGGGGGCTGCATCGCCAAATAGAGCAGCGTCTAGAGGCCAACGACCGTTACCAAAGATCGTTGCAGAGCGCCAAAGAACTTGAAAAGAATTACCGGAAAATGGAGACGCTTGCGCAAACAAGCGCATCTGAACTTGAACTGACAGCCTCACTGGATTCCACCCGTTTTTTCTGGATGGAAGTATTCGATAAACTACTCTTTTCAATGCCCAACAGGGTGGCGATATCCAGCATACAAACCTCCTGGATAGACACCGACTCCGTAAAGCAGCAAAAGAACGCGCCCGCGCAAAACTCACCCGGTTTTTTTCAGGCAAAAAAACCAGCCGCACCGGGAAAACCCGCAACCTTTAATAAAACACTCCTTATGGGGATAAAAGGGGAAAGCAAGGAACCGAGCATAGACTATATAGAAAAAGACGTCCTTACTCCTATTCAAAACCTGATCCTTTCCGACCAAAAAGTTCCCGCGTTTAAAAACGTGGAGATCGTTCCCGGCTCCTGCCGGCAGATAGAAAGCGGGAATAATGACGGCGGATACATCTGTTTTGAAATAAGGTGGTTTGTAAAGTCACAGGATGAGATACAAGCGGAAACGAAATCATTATTGGCAACGCCGGGTACTTCATCGGTAAAATCATAACGAAAGAGACCTCATAGTGAAGATAGGGAATAACTTAAACATTATCCGATTCGTGAAAGTGCCGCCAAACCTTTTTACCGGGGCGCGAAGTTTTTGGATAACACTGGGAAGCATATTCGGCGTCCTGATTATCGTATCGGCGCTGTTGGTTTTTCCGCTTAACAAGAAGTGCGCCACGGCGTATAAAGGATTGGATGATTTATCGTCAATGCTCGAAAAATATGCCTTAAAACGAGACCTTTACAATGGGAAATGGATAGAGTCAAAAAAGCTGGAGGCTGAACTGTGTGATAAAGAGAACGGGAAATGCAAGTCGTTCCTGAAAGGGAGAGACGACTTTTTGGAATCCATTTTTACCAAAGAAGAACCCGGCAAAGGCTTCGTAAAGATTGAAGATGAAGCGCTCTGGAAGCAGGAGTACTCCCGAAGGGTATCATCCGTGTTGGCAAAACTGTCGGAAAGCAATATAGCGGTAAGCGCAGAAGCCTTTCCCTTTTCTAACTGGGGTCTGGATATTCCCCCGTGGAAAGACATTCTAACTACCCAAAAAAGATTCTGGATATTGGATGCCATCAGCAAGGTCGCCCTCCGCAAAAGTGGCATAACCCACATCAAAAAGGTCGCATTTCGTGATTCACCCTATGCCTATAACCCCGCATACACAAAAATTTATGCCCCCATCCCCATTACCCTCCAGGTGGAAATCAGGGCCGATTATATCAACTTCCTGTTACAAGAGATACTTCGGTCAGAGGTCCCCTTCGTTATAGAAAACACCCTCATGA
Source organism: uncultured candidatus Brocadiaceae bacterium (assembly GCA_964355695.1). Classification (GTDB taxonomy): domain Bacteria; phylum Planctomycetota; class Brocadiia; order Brocadiales; family Brocadiaceae; genus JACVXV01. The sequence goes on along the minus strand of CAYHFB010000017.1, from coordinate 3,360 downwards.
TGAACACCGACAAATTTTTCACTCCCGACGAGGCAACAAAAGACGCCGCAAGCCGCCTGCCGTGTCCGATTATTGAAGTTACCCTGGACATGTACGTTGTTGATTATAAGGCATAAGGCCGTTAATATAAAACACTATGGAAATAACTGCTGGAATTGATATTGGCTCGACCACGACAAAGATCGTGCTGGTGAGCGCGGAGGCGATTATCGGGGCGAGGACTGCCTCTACCGGCGCTAATTGCAAGAAGACCGTTAGGCTGCTGCTTGATGAACTACTCGAAGACTATCATTTGCGCGAAGATCACATCCGGTATACCGTCGCCACGGGATATGGCCGCAGGATGGTGGCGGCGAACGAGGTTGTTACGGAAATTACGGCAAATGCCCGTGCTGCCCGGTGGCTTATGCGCGGAAAGACGGACGTCAGGACGCTTATCAATATCGGAGGCCAGGACTGCAAGGTAATTGCATTGGACACGAATGGCGTTATGAAGGATTTTGCCATGAATGACAAATGCGCCGCAGGGACGGGGCGTTTTCTGGAGGTGATGAGCCGCGTCCTTGAGGTAGAGTTGGACGAGTTGGGTGCCTTGTCGGAAAAGGCGCAGGATGTTCCTCGTATAAACAGCCTGTGCACGGTGTTTGGAGAGTCGGAGGTGATATCGTTGTTGTCACAGGGCAGGAAGGTGGAAGACATTATTGCCGGCATCCATAAATCCATTGCCAAGCGCGTGGGGGCTATGGTAAAGAAGATGGGGGTGCAGAAGTCCGTCTTCTTTGATGGAGGCCCGGCCTTTAACCGGGGATTGAAAAGGGCGTTGGAGGAAGAGTTGGATGCAGAGTTATTCGTCCCCCCCGACCCGCAAACAACTACGGCGTTAGGCGCGGCTATTATTGCTTACGAGCAGGCAACAAAGGTGTCTTTGAAGAGCGAAAAACCTTTCTCCGCGGTTTTTTCAATCAGGTGACGCTGGCGGTCACGCCGAAGCTCCTTTGTCTGGGTGTGTTAGAAGCCGAAATGTGGGTGCGCAGATTGGAAGACCCCAATAAGAATGACAAGCATAAACAGAAACCTATCAAAGAAAAGGAAGATTTTCGTTGGATGGAAGGTTGTCGTAGTGTCTGTGATTTAAGCAAACAACTACCCGGCACACTCTCAACTTAACACGTATGCGGGCTCTCCCCTGACACCGTTCTTCACCGGGTGTAAAAAACACTTGCCATGCAAGCCAATCAGATGGTATTCTTTTCATAATGCGTTTCACCGTAAGGGGTGCAGCGAACACTTGGATAAATTGCGGCTTCGGCGGCCTTTAGACACGAACTTCCTCGGTTTATACGAATTTATACGTAGCGCAAGGCTTAAGCCTTGCAACTCTCTGAATACACACCAGGGATTGCAACTCTAAAGGGTAGCCCTGCCACGGCTTTGAAATTCCGCTCTACCAAGACAAGGAATAAATCGTGCATCTATGAAAGAAGCGATGTTTTTCAATAAACGAGACGATGCAAAGGTGCAGTGTAATCTGTGCCGGCACCGTTGCGTTATTGGAAATGGCAAAAAGGGGATTTGCCGGGTTAGGGAAAACCGTGACGGCACACTCTATTCACTTGTTTACCGGAAGCTTGTCTCGGAAAATATTGACCCAATCGAAAAGAAACCGTTTTTCCATTTCCATCCGGGATCAACGGCCCTTTCCATTGCTACCGTGGGTTGCAACTTCCGCTGCATGAACTGCCAAAACCACGAAATATCTCAATTGCCGGGAGAGTTTAATCAAATTATGGGCAAAGACGTTTCACCGGAAGCTATCGTTGATAACGCCTTGCAATACCAGTGCAAAAGCATTGCTTACACCTATACGGAACCTACGATCTTTTTTGAATATGCTTATGAAACGGCCATATTGGCAACCGGTAAATCTATCAAAAACGTCTTCGTTACGAATGGCTACACAACCCGCGAGGCGCTTGAGACGATAAAACCTTACCTTCATGCGGCCAACGTCGATTTGAAGTCGTTTTCTGAAGAAACGTATAAAAAGCTCTGTGGTGCCCGACTGGAACAAGTCCTTGATTGCATCCGTTCGTACAAGGAGTTGGGGGTGTGGATCGAAATCTCCACGTTAATTATACCGGAAATTAACGACTCAGATTCCGAGTTGAGAAAGATTGCCGGATTTATCAAGGACGTCGGCCCTGAAATTCCCTGGCATGTAAGCGGTTTCTATCCGCGATACCGGCTTATGGAGAAACCGCCTACCCCGGTTGATACCCTAAGAAGGGCGCGGGCAATTGGCCTGGAAGCGGGATTGCGCTACGTCTACGAAGGCAACGCACCCGGTGACGAAGGTGGAAACACTTACTGTTATCACTGTAAAAAAATCCTTATCAAACGGTACGGATATCAGATTCTGGAAAACAACGTCATTCAAGGAAAGTGCCCCGGCTGCAATACCCCAATTGACGGCGTCGGCATGTAGGGTAGGCACCGTCTGCCATTTCACGCTACAACCTTTTAATGAAAATTAATATCGAATATCGAACAAGGAATATCGAATGTTGAAGGTTGCCGAAGGTATCATTTAACATGTGGAAATTCAATGTAGGGACACGGTGCCCGTGTCCTTACGTGCGAACACAATTCTGTCGCAGAAACGCCTGATTTAACTTAGCACCTATTTTTCCCGCATTAAGGAAGCCATAATGATTATATTAAAAAAAATACTCTGTCCAGTCGATCATTCGGAATGTTCATACCTTGCCTTGAAATATGCCATTTCTATGGCGCTAAAAGATAAGGTGAAAATATATCTTATGCACGTGGTGGATTTTCGCCAATACGATACGGGCATTTACATGTTCGGCGTTATGAAACCAAGCGAAATTGATATGTCCCAAATCCATGCCGACCTTCTGAAAAGCCTGCCGGAAGGGACAACGGATCTCCTTGAGGTGGAAACTATCGTAGTAGAAGGGGTACCCTATAACGAAATCATCAACACCGCTCATGAAATTGGGGCAGACATGATCGTCATCGGCACACACGGCAGAACGGGACTTGCCCATTTTACGCTGGGTAGCGTTGCTGAGAAAGTGGTGCGCAAGGCGACTTGCCCCGTTCTTACGGTTAGAATGCCCCCGGTCTAATTACCTTGTTCACTGGCTTCAGCCTGGGAAAGCGAGAAAAGCTCCGGCGGAGCGGCAGATAAGGTACCGGTGTTAAGTGGAGAAATAAAAAAACGGCACATTCCGTATTACGCCCTTTCAGGGCGTGTTGGTTTTTCCGAGTCCCCAGGGCGATGCCCTTATGTTTATACACATCTTTTCGCTCAAGTGTATGAACGAGGTGTGAAGA
>CAYHFB010000016.1:0-20372 GCA_964355695.1 uncultured candidatus Brocadiaceae bacterium | reverse complement strand
GATTAAACCGGACTATTCAATCAAACATATCCATGAACTGCTTGGTTAGTACCATACTTGAACTGAAGGCTTAATTTGATGGGTACTTATTCTTCAGCAAATACCAACATTATGTTGCCAGCGCCAGCATGGTGGCGGGTATCCTGTCAAGTGGTAATATATTGTCGGCAGCACCTAGCTTTATTGCCTCTTTTGGCATTCCGAATACAACGCACGTTTCTTCGTTTTGGGCAATGGTCTTCGCGCCTGCTTCTTTCATTTTTAAAAGCCCGCTGGCACCGTCGTCTCCCATTCCCGTCATAATTACTCCAACGGCATTCGACCCTGCAAACTTTGCTACGGACTCGAACAAGACATCCACGGAGGGCCTATGCCGTTTGACGTGAGGCGTTTGATGCACAGTGACGTAGTACCGCGCCCCGCTTCTTTTCAATTCCATGTGATAGTTGCCTGGCGCAATTAACGCCGTGCCCGGTATAACGCTGTCATCATCCTTTGCCTCTCTGACCTCAATATCGCAGAGGGTGTTCAAACGGTCTGCAAACGCCTTGGTAAAGAGTTGCGGCATGTGCTGCACGATTACGATTCCGGGAGAGTTTGGCGGCAATTGGATAAGAACGTCCTTGAGCGCCTCCGTGCCTCCCGTGGATGCGCCAATGGCTATGATTTTATGAGTGCTGGTGATTAATGCATAACTGCTTCGGTTGGTTTTTTTGCCGACATTTACGTTTTCAAGGCTGGCAGTATACACCTTTTTCTTCACCTTGATGGTAGAGGCTTCTCTAATTTTTTCCGCCAATTCAGATACGATTTCTTCGAGGGATCTTGACATGTCAATCGACGGCTTGGCAATAAAATCGACCGCGCCTACTTCTAGCGCCTTTAGCGTCGTTTCGCAGCCGGCTTGGGTAAGTGAACTCACCATGATAACCGGCAGCGGATAATACGCCATAAGCCTTTGCAAAAAAGAAATACCATCCATCCTGGGCATTTCCACGTCCAGAGTGATTACATCAGGCCGCAAGGTTACTATCTTGTCCCTGGCAATAAATGGGTCTGCCGCCGTTCCAACAACCTCGATGTCTTTATGTTTACTGAGACCCGTTGATAGTATTTTTCTAACCACTGCAGAATCATCTACAATTAATACCTTTATTTTTTTTTCCATAAGCTAAGCGCCTTAATTATGTAGGTCATTTCTGATAAATCGTTGGTTGCACGTATTTAAATTTGTTATCGGTGCCGGCAAGGCTTTCTGAGTGGCCGATGAAGAGATACCCTTGGGGTGCAAGATGATTGTAATATTTCGATACCAGCTCGCCTTGAGTCTTCTTGTCAAAATAAATCATGACGTTTCTGCAAAAAATAAAATCGAACTTACCTTTAAAAGGAAATATATCATCCATAAGATTAAGCCTTCTAAACGAAATCATGTTTCTTAGGATTTGTTTTACCTGGTAGTTCTCTTTGGATGAGCTGTTTTCTCTTTCAAAATAAGAATTCAACAGGTGAGGAGGAATACCCTTTAATCGCTCTTTGGAGTATATCCCCAGCATTGATTTTCTTAATACCCTTGTCGATATGTCCGTGGCTAATATTTTTATGTCCCAATCAAAAAGAGATGGTATGCTTTCCGATAGCACCATGGCTAACGTATAAGGTTCTTCACCGGTGGAACAACCGGCGCTCCACACCCGTATCTTTTTATCTTGTTTCTTTTTTTTGCTTTCTATCAGGCTGGGAATTAACTGGTCTGATAAGAACTCAAAATGGGCAATTTCTCTGAAAAATTCGGTAAGATTTGTGGAGATACAGTCGAGCACGCAGATTAATTCTTCACCGGATGGGTCTCTTTCAGTTATGTAATTATAATATTCCTTAAATGAGTGTAGCGAATGTTCCCGCACACGTTTTACCAGACGCGATTTTAACAGTTCTTTTTTAACGGGTGTAAGAAATATTCCGCTTGCATCATATATCAGCCGTTGAAAAAGGTTAAATTCGGCGTCGTTAATTTCTATTTCCATGTTTGGGTAATTCCATTTCTTTCGTACTACCAACATCTTGTTCCAAATGGAACCGGTACTTAATTGTAATAGTAGGCATGATAAAGTCAAAATCCAATTGTATAATTCATCATTCCATGAATTGTTTATAACGCAATCTCTGTTTTGGGACTGAAAAATTCCACGAAAATGAATTTGTGTCCATTCAAACAGTCTGAAAACTGTGATTTCAATCTGATTGAGTATATAATATGCTTGTTTACGACTGCGCCACAACCAATTATGGAGAATTTAGTTTTGTTTAGAGCCATAATTCACATTTATTTCCTATTCAATATATACTACCTCTAAAATCTATATCTTTTATACTTGCCTCAACAATATCACGTTTTTCTAATGTAAATATTATTCTTATGTCTCCTTTTTTAATTCTAAAATACCCACGTAACTCACCTTTCAGCATTTTCAAGTCTATATTTGTGTCTTCTATTTTAAAAATCTTTTCGGTCGCCAATATTATTAGGTTATCAATTTCTTCTTCGGAAATTTTGTTTTGGTTTTTCTCCAAAAATTTATCTGCTTTTTTTGAATATGAAATTTTCATATTCATATTTTTGTAATCTTCGAACGTGACATTATATGGCAATTCTTGTCTTTTAAAACATTTTTTATTTCTTTTTGTTCCTCATCTGAAACATAAGAAATACCTAAAGATTCGGAAATTTCTTTTACTTTCACCTTATTCTTTGGAAATAATTCAAGAAAATTTTTTAATTTTTCGAATATCGAGTCGTTTATTTCCAATTCCAAGCGTCTCATTTCTCCCCCCCCTCTTAATTAACGCTTCCGAAGAACTTGAATCAATAAAAGCAGACACATGACCTACCAACATTCTATTGCTCCACCGGAGTGGAATCCCCAAATATTTCATGCAGCGCCGATATCATCCGGTCGTCCTCAAAAGGCTTTACCACGTAGTCGATAGCGCCGTGGCGGATGACCTCTGCCAAAGCGTCACGCTGGTCTAAGGCTGAAATCATAATCACCTTTGCCTGGCTATCATAGGCAATAATGTCTTTCAATCCCTGTATGCCGTCAACCTCCGGCATAGTAATGTCCATAGTAACGGCGTCCGGTTTCAAAGCCTTGTATTTTTCCAATGCCTCACGGCCATTTGCGGCCTCTCCAATAACCTGATAACCGTTGCGTTTGAGTATTTGGGAGACAACCATTCTTACCACCTTTGCATCATCAACGACTAATATTTTTTTCATACACACACCTCCAAGGAATCGATCAGCTTTTCGAAGGATTTGAGCTCCGGGATAAGGAAAAGATAACAATCAAGTTCTGTTTTTAAGATTTTAAACGACGTATCGATCAGGAGAAAGCTTTCATCACTCATACCTTGTGCCAATAAGAGAGAAGAAAACAAAACACCGGCATAATCGTTGTGAACAATCGGGGGAAGAGGGACGAGTGTCGCGCCAAAATTTGAAACCAATGAGTTGCAGATATGGGCTGCGATAATATTGCCCACCTCCTGAATAGCACTTTCAGATGCATCATCAAACTGATTTGCCGTCCCGACAGGTTGCCGGAGGAAAAGGTCCGTCAAGATAAGCGTACCCTCCATCGGCAGCATGAAAAGGAGTTTACACGACACGTTGCCATGAAAGTCAACCATAACACCGGCCATTTCCCGCGTATCCTCATTCATTTTCTCTGTAGCACCGCTCAAATCGGTGATGTAAATATTGGAAAGTGCTATTTTTGCGCCCGTTTTGAGCGTCTTAGAAAGCGCCCGAGAAGCACGGTCTATACTAAGCCGTGTCATGACCTCAAATACCTTTAAGTGATTTAAGTCTATGTTCATAAATGGTGCCTTTCAATGCTTTATATGTTGTACGGCCATGATTATTAGCTTAAGTTAAGCCTTCGGAACGGGTATTGAGTTATCTCACCCCGTAAAAGGCGAAGGCTGTAGGTTCCCCCACATTTATGAAGGGGTAATGGTGCGGGTGAAATCCCTAAACGATTACATGAAACCACAGGCGGTTTCAACCCTCAATAAACGGCTATTTGCTCCCCAAAAACACGGCACTCCACCAATCCGGTCTCGGTATCTAAAATGATATTATATCCTTTCGTACCGCCGGTCTTTGACGCAACAATTTGAATGTTCTCACTTCGCAATATGCGCCGAACCTCCTGCTCGTTTGCCTCACCAATATTCAGCATCTTGCCGCTTGTTTCGAACATCTTTGCACCGCCAAATAGCTTGGCATACATCATGCCCTTTGTTGCCCCTGCGCCTATCGTCATTTGTGAGATAAAGTAAGGCAAGCCCGTGTCTGCATACTTGGTTAACTTGAGATCGTCGTTGTTTCTCTTGGGTAACATGATATGGAGCAGTCCACCAATTTTTTTAATCGGGTCGTACAATACAATTCCAATACAGGAACCAAGTAACGTCTTTAGCGCATGAGGAGAACGGGTAATTTTGAGGTCTCCAACACCCACCGTAATATGCGTTAAATTATTATTCAATCATAGTCCTTTCACGTTTTAAACTTTTTAACCACCGCTTTAAAATCTTCTGCCAGTTTAGTTAGTTCCGCGATGGTTGCCGTGGATTGTTTCAGTCCTGTTGCCGTCTGTTTCACAACCACGGATATCTCCTTCATCGTCCCCGCCACCTGTTCCGTTGCGCTCCTCTGCTGTTGCGCAGCCATAGCAATCTGTCGGACGGCATCCGATGTCTTTTCAATTAAACCCATGTTCAATTCAATGGCATTTCCGGCCTTTTGAATTGCATCCTCTCCCATTTCTACGTTCTTTACGCTCTGTTCGACAGACAGTACCGCAGTATTTGTTGAGGCCTGCATCTCTAAAACGATGGACCTTATTTCTCCCGCGTACGTCTTCGTCCGTTCCGCAAGCCTTCTCACCTCGGACGCAACAACGCCAAACCGCCTCCCAAACTCGCCCGCAGATGACGCCTCTATCGAGGCGTTAAGCGCAAGCAAATGGGTCTCATCTGCGATTTCCTGAATGGTCCCCAGCACGTCGCCGATCTTTTGAGATCTTTCGCTGAGAGAATGAATCTTTTGGGCGCTGTCTTTCGTTGCTGCCCTGGTCTCACCCATAATATGAACGGAGTCAGTAATGTATTCCATCCCACGATGTCCTGTCGCCTCAGAATCCACGGCAACCTTTGATACGGACTCCGCGTGGATGGCCACCTGTTTTGAAGAACTGGAAAGCTCCTCAATCGTTGCAGTTATCTCGCCCACGGAAGCCGCTAACTCCGCGCTACCGCTTGCCTGTTCTTCAGAACTGGACAACATCTGCATGGAAACGGCGGAGATACGCACGATAGACTCCTGGCACCCCCCAATTAATGAACGCAGGTTCTTAACCATGAGATTAAATGCCCTGGCAAGGTCTCCCTTCTCATCTATGTCGGAAGTGAGGTCTCCTTCCGATACGGTAGCCGCACGCATAGCCAGCAAACGCATGCCTGCGATCATTTCATTGAAGACCTGTATCAATACCCCAATTTCATCATTACGGCGATGCGCCTTTACTTCCAGATCCAGCCTTCCTTCGCCCACGTACCGTGAAACACCAATTACTTCTTGCAATGGCGATGTGACAAATATTTTTGAAAGATAAAATATGACGCCAATACACCCCCCGGTTATAATTACGGCAACTGCAATAAGATGCCAAAAACCGCTCCAGATGGCCTTTGAAACAAGTGCGTAAGGAACCTTCAGGCTGATAGCACCCCGAACGTCGCCCAAATGATAACCGACGGCATTGTCACTTTTATAATTTTCACTGATGAAAGCGGGAACCTTCTCGCGGCTCTCATGACACCGCAAGCAGGCTTCTTTTATCTCTAACGAGAGCATGTAGCGGAAAAACTTTTCCTGGTTTACGGTATTGACCTCCCAGTAATCTTTCAGCCCCTTTTCCTCTTCAAACTTCTTTAAGACGCGCTGCTCAAACGCGTCAGGCGCATTATCAGGGTTTCTGAGCTTCAAGCTCGTTTGCTTCAGGAGGTATCCGGTTTTTTGAGAGAATTTTTTCCCGATGCCGTGTCCTGCCCGCGCCGGGATAAAATTTGCTATTTTCTCGTCCAAAGGCACGTTTTCGAAGGAAGATAACGATTCAGCCAGATATTCCCTGGTCACCTTGAATTCATCGACGATCATCCGACAAGTATTCAAGACTTCTTTGTTACGCTCTTTTACGTCTCTTCTCGTCAAAAAGGCAATACCACCTGCCATGATAAGAACAACGGCTAGTGCATTGACCAATGACAATTTTATACCGATCTTCATATCTCGTTATTTCTTAAAAATGCTGGAAGTCGTCTTTCAAAGGAATAATATCTTCCGGATCAACGGCTGCATGTCCGCTAGCGTTACCTGCAACGTCCGAGCGAAAATGGTGCGGTTTGTTCTTTGCCGGTAATTTCATGTTTTTAGCGGGAAACTTTTGCTTTTGCGGATAATTCTTTTTCTGATGATGCTCGATTTGAGGCATATATTCAATAGGTTTTTCCTTTTCATCGACGGTGCCTATTTCCCTGGCAAGATGTCTGACAATCGCCTTCAGATTCTCTGCCTGCGCCGATAATTCCTCGCTTGATGACGCCAACTCCTCTGCGTTTGCCGCATTTTGTTGGGTAACCGAGTCGATGGTGCTGACGGCTGTGGATATCTGTGTGATTCCCTCAGATTGTTCCTGCGATGCCGTTGCAATTTCACCTGCCAGATCGGTTACTTTTTTTGCTTCAGTAACAATTTCCTTAAGGTTGTCGGCAAACTTACTCGCCAGCTCCGCCGCATTTTCCGTGCTTATTACCCGTGAGTTTATAAGGTCGGCTGTCTCTTTGGATGCAAGGGAGCATCGCTGTGCCAAATTGCGTACTTCCTGTGCCACAACGGCAAAACCCCGTCCGTGTTCTCCGGCCCGGGCGGCTTCCACTGCGGCATTAAGCGCTAGTAGATTGGTTTGGAAGGCTATTTCATCAATAGATTTTATGATGGATAAAACCTTGTCATTGCCTGAATTAATCTCTTTCATCGTGATTTGTAACGATTCCAGAGCCGCCTTTCCATGCTCGGCAGAGTTTTTAGTCTTGATGGCAAGCTGATTTGATTCTTTAGCACTGTCGGCGTTTCGTGTTGTCATAGAGGCCATTTGTTCTATTGACGCAGACGTTTCTTCAAGCGACGCCGCCTGCTGGGAACCACCCTCGGCAAGAGATTGGCTGGCGGAAGAAATCTGATTGGCTGCGGAAGCAACCTCGTCTGCCCCACTCCTCAAACTTGTAACGGTCCTCTTCAACATGGATACGACGCCATTGATAACAAAGAATACGATACAACCTATCACCAGTATATAAATGCCATTCCCGGCAAGATTAAAATTCCTATTTTCGCGGATAGCCTTATTCACTTGGTACATAGGGGCAATCACGCTTATGCCGCCACGTATTTCTCCCAGTTTGTAGTTTTCCATATCTCTGCCGGAAATGTCTTTGCCGTCGCCTGTCTTGCTTGTGGAGGGGTCTCCGTGGCATTTCAGGCACGCATCTTCAATCCTTAACGGCACCATTAATCGAAACACCTCGGTGCCATCCTCTAATTTTGATATTTCTGAAATGTCTCCAAGTCCGGTATCTGACCCGGCGCCCTCTGTCGCGCCTAACGCCCATGAATCGGATTTTTTCATGGGATTGCTATTGTGTAAATTGGCAGCCACTTCAAATTTTTCCAACTGACGGACTTCCCAAGGGTCGGGCTTGTTCGCGGCATTTCTGTATTTCAGGCTGGTTTGCCTCATTTTAAATATGGTTGTCTTGCTGAAATAATCGGCAATTTCCCGTCCGACAATGGCTGGAATGACACCCTTGAATTCAAACCCTCCTTTAGAGTCTGTATTTATGACGTGTTGTTTTTCTGCAATCACCGTTCGTGCGCTCATAAGCTGATCAGCGGCCATTCTTGCTTGTTGTTTTACCTCTGTAAGCAGTTGTTTCTTTTGCCTTTCCATATTTACGTAGGTCATGGCAGTTATTGAGATTGCAACTGCAATAACAATCATAACGATAAGCCTTGTTGTTAACGTCATTTTACCAAACATTTGCCCCCCCCTTGTATGTTTAAGCCGCTAGTTGATTTATGACAGATTTACCGATTGTTTAAATAACTCATGGAAACGATTTCATACTAACGAATAGCAGATAAACTTTCAACCAGGTTAATTTCTTCTGTACCTAATATCTTATCCAAGTCAAGTAATATTTTAACCTTGCCTTTTATCTTCGCCACGCCGATAAATATATCGGTATTGACGTCTTCTCCAAGATTAGGCGTCATCTCCAATTCATCGTTGGTTATGTCCAGGACTTCCGATACCGTATCGACGATTATTCCGGTAAGCAAGCTTTTAACTTCCACCACGATGATACAGGTTTCCTTCGTATAATCTATTTCATCAAAGCCGAACTTTAATCGTAAATCTACAACGGGAATAACCTTTCCGCGGAGATTGATGACACCTTTTATAAATTTGGGAGTTTGCGGCACGGGCGTTATTCCCATGATACCGATAATTTCCCGCACTTTTAATATTTCCAATCCATACTCTTCACCGCAGAGAACAAAGGTGAGATATTTTCCTTCTCTCGATAAACAATCTGTAGCGTTTGATTCTTTTTCCGCCATTGCTTGCATATTAGCTCTCCTTTCACTTTAGACCGATAAAATGCCTTGAAACCATAGATTTCACAAATTATTTAAGCCAGTTATAAGGTTGGGTTTCGTGCCTCAACCCAACCTACCGAACTATACATCTTCCCCCTGTATTTCTTCCCTACATATTCCTGCCTGTTTTAACATTTCATGCAGAGTTCATTTAGGCAGGTCTTTTTTGTGAAATGGGACAACAACTCTTCTTTTGCTTCCTGGGTGGTAGTAAATACCATGACTGCCTTTTGTCCTATCAAGAACAAACCCTTTTCTTTCAATGAGCTTAATAACCTGCTGAGAAGTAAGAGTCGGAAGTTTAGGCATAAGATTTTATCGTTAAAGTGTATTCCAGAGTACCTTCCTCTGTAGGTATTTCTTCGCCGTGTATTCTCAAGCTTTCTATATACAGCCCGATGGCTTCTTTTGCCATTTTGATTGCCTCATCAATAGTATCTCCATAGGTAATACAGCCTGGTAAAGTAGGAACAACTACCGTATAGCCACCCTCCGGTTCTTTCCGAAGTAAAATCCGATAATTAAGTAATTTCACAAATTTATCTTCCTTTATGAAAATACTTATTTCATTCTAAGGCCTAATTTAACGCCAGATTGATAATGCCCCCGACATCCAGAATAAGGCCAATGTGGCCGTCGCCCAGAATCGCACCGCCGGAAATGCCCCTAATGTTGCGGAATTGCTCGCCAAGGCTCTTAATAACAATCTGCTGCTGTCCAAGCAGGTCGTCAACAAGCAGTCCGCATCGATGCCCTTCGCCTTCGACAATAAGAATAAGTGCCTCCCAGGGATTGGTTTTTTTAGGCTTAATGTTATACAGGTTGTGCAGTCGCACCATAGGTAACAATTTACCCCGGACATTAATCAGTTCCCCACGATGCAACACCGTAGAAATATCGTCTTTCTTCGGGCGGATGGATTCTTCTATCGAAAGCATGGGGACAATGTATTTTTCGGCGCCCACCTGAACAATCATACCGTCAATGATTGCAAGGGTAAGAGGTAATTTGATGGATATCTTGGTGCCTTTTCCCTCGACCGTAGAAATATCCACCTTGCCACGTAGCCGTTCAACATTCTTTTTTACAACGTCCATGCCTACGCCGCGCCCCGATATATCCGTTACCTTTTCAGCCGTAGAAAATCCGGCGGCAAAAATGAGGTTGTATATCTGTTGATCAGAAAGTGATGCGTTAGGCTCAACCAACCCTTTTTCTATGGCCTTTTTGAGCAACCTCTCCTTGCTGAGGCCTTTTCCATCGTCTTCAACCTCTATAACGATATTTCCCCCCCGGTGAAATGCATCCAGCCGAACGAGACCCTCTGCCGGTTTCCCCTTAGCGACACGCTCCTCATTTGATTCAATCCCATGGTCTATTGAGTTTCTTATGATATGAACCAAGGGGTCTCCTATCTCTTCGGTCACGGTTTTGTCCAATTCGGTATCTTCACCGGAAATCTCCAAATGCACTTTTTTGCCCATCTTGGAAGAAACGTCTCTCACCAGCCGTGCCATTTTCTGGAAGGTGGACTTCAGCGGCACCATCCTCATGGACATGACCTCGTCCTGTATTTCCTTAACGATTTTATTCAAATGGGAAATGTTTTTGTTTGCGCCGTTGGCATTACTTCCAAGAAACTCGTTAATAAGCGCATTTGCAATAACCAGTTCACCGACGAGATTAACAAGGCTATCCAGCTTTTGAGTGTCAACCTTTACCGTTTCAGAGGTTGCTTTACCCATCTTGTTTTGTATCTTTAGCGCGCTGCTTACTTTTTCAGGCGTGGTTGACCCTTTTTCAACCAGGATTTGACCCAAATGTTTCGCTTGTTCATTCAAGGCAACTTCAAGTTGTTCTTCACTTACGTCACCCTTTATAACAAGTATCTCACCCAATTTTACGCCTTCCGTAGGCCGTTGAGGTTCACTTTCTTTTTTGGGTTCAAAAGCAAGGTTTTTTCCCAGCGCCTGTGATATCTTCGATAACAGCGGCTGGTACTCAACAACGTCTGCGGAGACGTCCTTGCCATCCATTTTGTTTACTACGTTTACTCTCAGTTTTTTAAGTATGTCTAATCCCTCATACAATATTTCAATAATTTCCGGTGTTATTTTTAATTTAGACTTTCTTGCCTCATCTAAAAGCGTCTCCAGTTCGTGGCTTACCTTACCGATATCTTTCAATCCCAAAAAACCGGCGCTGCCCTTCATGCTGTGGATAGGACGGAATATGCCGTTAATGATGTCCAGGTCTTCAGCGCTCTCTTCAAGCCTCAGTATCTTGGATTCAACATCTTCGAGGTGGTCGTTAGATTCAACAAGAAATTCTTTTACTATTTCAACATCATCTATAAGACTTGAGTTATCTTCCATAATTTATACCCTCAATGTAAAACCGGCATCCGAGAAGAAGGAGAAAATCAGATATATTTTCTATCAACGGCTTGCTGTTAAGTTACCCCTGTTTGCCAGGTGTTTATCAATTTTTTCAATTAATTTTTGTCTTGTAAAAGGCTTTGCAATAAAGTCAACGGCCCCTGCTCTAATGGAATTTATTATGTTTTCTCTGGTCGGGGATGAAGAGCAGATAATAATTGGTATGTTGTTAGACATACAGTTTCTTTTAATCCGTTCACAAAGGGTTATACCGTCAACGCCTTGCATGTAAATATCCATAAGCACAAGATCGATAGGGTTTTTTTGTATCAACAAAAGGGCGTTGTTGGGATGGTCGGTGACCATGACCCGGTATTCGCTACTCAGGAGTTTTCTGATAATCCGCAGGTCCGTGTTGGAATCATCCACCGCAAGTATGGTGGCCTTGAATTGTTTATCGCTTTCGTCAATAACTTCTGCAAAAAACTCTTCCCCAACCAATTTAGACAAACTTAAAACAAACTGGTCATCATCAAACCCCAGAATTCGTAGGGTGGCCGTTAAAATCAAGCACTCTTCATGCATGACTTCGTCACTGAGAACCGAACTGACTTTCTCTCTATTAATCAGTGAAGTGGTGGTTAATCTTAAGTGAATGGGTTTGGGAAGTTTTGGCCTCAATTCGTTGTCCAACATGCCGCATACCTGATTTGAAAACTCCCGAAACGCATCCATACCGTCATTATCCAAAACACCCTTTTTGGCATTTTCCCGCACGGCAGCGTCATCAAGGGCAAGAATAATACTGCCGACGGTAATGGCGTTTTTCAGCGTGAAGATGAGATACATTTCACCATCGTAGAATTCTTCAATAGCCAATTTCGCAATCATGTAATCGGTATCGACTTTTGAAAAAAAATCGCCAAGGGTAGTGCTTTGCAGGGCGGGATTTGTCAAAAAGACCTGTTTACCCGTCAGCTTAGCGCAATCACCGCAGATTCTGGGGAAGGTGCTTACTAATGTGGCTTCCAGCTTTGAGGAAGATATTTTTTTGCCTGAGACGTTTTCCATAGTTAAGCAAACATTTATTTGCCGGATTCCTTAAGGAGCAAGCCAACATTAAATTTCTCATTGTTAGTAACAAATGGAGTCATTAACCAAGGGTCTTTACTAAAGCAAGAAATTGACGCATCGGATATCACGGGGCTATTGTTCACCGCAGTAATGGTTAGCCCTTCTCCTGCAATAACGATGGGGATCGAAAGGTTCATTTCACCAAATTGCGTGGATAATTTCGTTTTAACGTTTCCCGCAATCATGTTGGTAATCTCGCCGATAGCATCTTTTACCTCGCTGTTAAAGGAAGGCAATTCCATCATAAGCATGCTTGAGGCCATTTTCACGGCAAGCGGCCTGGAGCAGAAAATACCTACAACCCCATAATATTTACCCGTAAAACTAACCATACTGATTACGTCCGTTCTAATCTGCGTTTCGTCCATAAGGGCGGCACTGTCGGATTTTAACTCCAGCATGATCATCGTTTCAAACAACATTTTTGTGGTTGCCTGTATTTCCGCCGCAACATCCCCTATAACTATCGAT
Organism: uncultured candidatus Brocadiaceae bacterium; assembly: GCA_964355695.1. Lineage (GTDB taxonomy): Bacteria > Planctomycetota > Brocadiia > Brocadiales > Brocadiaceae > JACVXV01. The sequence goes on along the minus strand of CAYHFB010000016.1, from coordinate 7,598 downwards.
AACGACATTGCACCCCCCTCTCTAAAACACATTTTCTTTGTTAATCACTCAGCATTGCCACGGGTAATGCTATTTTATTTGTAGAAAATTTCCTAGTTTTGCCTTTAACTGTTCCGGGGTAAAGGGCTTTGTCAAATAGCCGTTGGCGCCACTGTTTTTTGCCTCTTCCATCTTTGATTCGCTACCTTCCGTTGTTACCATTACGATAGGGATATTGTTTTTTTGCCCGGAACCCCTCAGCGCCTTGACAAAATCAATCCCCGACATGTTTGGCATATTCCAGTCGCATAGGATAAGGTCCACGTCACCCGTGGTGGCCTTTTCCAATCCTTCCCTGCCGTCTCCCGCTTCCACAAATGAATCCACCAACAGCCCTGACTGCATAATATTTCTTTGAATAATCTTTCGCATAACAGCCGAATCATCAATTATCAATACCTTCGCCATGTTTTACACCTCATCCTTTAATTAATGTTGCTAGAATCAAACTTCACCGGTAACCATTGATCTATTTTTAAACGTTCAAGCCTTCATCTATTTGCCATCGGTTAGGTAGTCATAGTACCTTTTTAGTAATTTATATATTAGAGCGTGGACTGTTTTTTTGCTATTCTGCATGCGACACAACTTTCATTATCTCATGATTTTGCATATATTTCCACCTTTTTGCATAATATTAAGTTATTCTATTAAGCCTAATACTAGACGTATCGGAATTTCAATGTAGGGACACGGTTCCCGTGTCCTTGTGTGCAAATACAAATCAGTTGCCGTAGGCCTAATTTAACGTACGGGAATTTCAAAGTAGGGACACGGTGCCCGTGTCCTTTTACGTGTGAACACCAATAAGTCGCCGAAGGCCTAATTTAATGTTTAGGAAATTCAAAGTTGCCACAAAGGCACTAAGACACCAAGGTATTTCTTTGTGGCTTCGTGTCTTAGTGGCGAAAAAGCCGCCGAAGGCCTAATTTAACATCAAAAGATTTGGTAGCGTAGAAAAAGAGAGACCTGTCATAATGCACTCCTGATCCTATACGGGTTTATACTGGAAAGGGTGGCGCAACCCCACCCTACAATGGGATGTACATCAATCGCACGTTCCGAAGGCAAGGCTGAAGCCTTGCCCTACGGGGCACTTTCCAATATCTTTTTACTGAGCAACTCTGCCCCGAATTTCAGAGCTTCGTCCAGCTTGTCAGGCCATTGGCCGCCTGCCTGCGCCATGTCAGGCTTGCCGCCACCGCCACCGCCTACGATTTTTGCAACTTCCTTTGAAATGTTTCCAGCGTGCAGACCGCTCTTGACGAGTTTCGGACTCAAGGCGGCAATGAGCGTTACCTTTCCTTCATTTGCCGCGCCTAATATGATGGCCATCCCTTCTGAAGATTTCATGAGTACGTCAACGGTTTTCCTGAGATCATCAATGGATGCATCGCCCATATTCTTTGTGATAATCTTGACGCCGGAGACCTCTTTTGCCGACTCAATAATGGAATCCACCTTACCGATGATTTCTTTTTGCTTGGTTTTCTGAAAGTCTCTCTGCAGGTTTTTCATATCATCCAGCAATGCCTGCGTCTTGGCAGCCAGTTTTTCCTCGTTGATGTTCAGGATGCCGCACATCTCCTGAATGATATCTTCTTTTTCCCGGATGCGATTTAATGCCGAAAGACCCGTCATTGCCTCAATACGCCGTATCCCGGCAGCACAAGATGACTCGGCTATAATCTTGAAGAGGCCGATCTCCCCTGAGTTGCTGACGTGCGTCCCGCCGCACAACTCCTTACTGAAATCTCCGACGGAAACCATCCTTACCCGTTCCCCATATTTTTCACCAAACAATGCTTTTGCGCCGGCTTTTTTGGCTTCCTGAATGGTCATTTCTTTTACCTGAAGAGGCGCATTTTCAAGGATTTTCTCATTGACGATATCCTCGATTTGCGTTAGCTCCTCCCGCGTTAAACCGGAGAAATGCTGGAAATCAAAACGCATGCGGTCGTTTGCCACCAGAGACCCCGCCTGCTCCGCGTGTTGCCCGATTACCCTGCACAAGGCGTAATGAAGGATATGCGTTGCCGTGTGATTCCTCCTGATGCCATTTCTTCGTTGGGTATCAACCTTTGCGTGAACGGTGCTATTCTTTTCCAGTTTCCCTTTTACCACTTTTCCAACATGCAGAACAAATTCATTGTTCCGTTTCGTATCGGTAATCTGAACGGCACATCCGTTTGATTCCAGGACGCCTGTATCGCCCAGTTGACCGCCTGATTCACCGTAGAAAGGCGTCTGGTCAAGGATTACCGTCACCTCGCTCCCTGCTGCTGCAGCGTCAAGGAGATTCTCTCCCTGGATAATGGCGATCACCTTGCCATCGGCGATAACGGATTCGTAACCTATAAATTTTGTGCCGGTTGAAATGTCTTTGATCTTGCTCAAGGGGCCGGTATCGAACACCTGCCCTGTCATCTGCGAGGCGGTTCTGGCCTGCACACGTTGCTTTTTCAGCTCTTCTTCGAAACCATCTTTATCAACGGTGAAGCCTTTTTCCCGAAGAATCGCTTCCGTCATGTCCAGCGGAAAGCCGTAGGTGTCATACAATTTAAAGGATTCTTTGCCGGAAAGGACTTTCTGTTGGTTCTTCTGCAAAGTAGCCATGATGTCTTCCAGGATGCGCGTTCCCTGTTCGAGGGTTTCATGGAATTTCTCCTCCTCGCTCTTGATAATCCGCGCAATGTTTTCCCTTCTTTGCTTAATATCCGGATACGGCTCCTGCATTACGTCACCGACAATGGGTATAAGCTTGTACAAAAAGCTTTCTTCTACGCCCAATTGCGTGCCGTCGCGTATGGCGCGCCGTAACAAGCGCCGCTCAACGTAGCCGCGTCCCTCGTTACCAGGCAATACGCCGTCGCCAATACAAAACACACAAGCCTTTATGTGGTCTGCAATGCGTCGCATGAGGATGGAGTTTTCTGATTTGCCGTCGTATTTTACGTGAGCAATGTCCTCTATGCCTTTGATAATGGGTGAAAAGATATCAATGTCGAAATTGGTTTTCACGCCTTGTACAACGCGTACCATCCTCTCCAATCCCATGCCCGTGTCAACGTTTTTGTGGGGCAAAGGCACCAGCGAGCCGTCTTCCTGGCGGTTGTATTGGGTAAACACGAGATTCCATATTTCCACAAACCGGTCACAGTCACAGGCCGGTTCGCACTCTTTCCGTTTGCATCCAACATCGTCGCCCATGTCGTAAAATATCTCGGAACATGGCCCACACGGCCCGTTAGGCCCCAGTCGCGGGGCGTTGGCGGGCCAGAAATTATCGTTTTCACCGTATCGATAAATCCGCTCTTTTGGTATGCGTACCGATTTTTCCCAGATTTCGTAGGCCTCGTGATCGTCCTTGTAAACGCTCACGCTCAGGCGCTCCTCTGGAATCTTAATCTCCTGAACGAGAAACTCCCACGCCCATGCAATGGCCTCTTTCTTAAAATAATCGCCAAAAGAGAAATTCCCCAGCATCTCGAAAAAAGTGTGGTGGGAGGCGGTTCTACCGACGTTGTCAATATCCCCCGTACGTATGCATTTCTGGCAGGTGGTAGCCCTTTTGAAATTCAGATTACCCTTTCCCAGGAACATGTCCTTAAACTGGTTCATCCCGGCGCCGGTAAAAAGGAGCGTCGGGTCGTTTTGCGGAACCAGCGAATCGCTAGGCCAAATTACGTGAGACTTTTTTTCGAAAAACTTTAAGTATTTATCACGGATATCGTTGGTATTCATACCCTTTATTACTTTTCACCCTTCTTTATAACAGGTTCAACCTTGGTTTTATCAGAAATTTTTTCGGGGGCCTTTTTTGTCGCCATGTCAGGTATTATTTTTTTCAAGACAGCCTGCTCCAACTCTTCCATTAATTCAGGCTTGCTCTCGATAAACTGCCTTGAATTATCCCTCCCCTGCCCTAACCGAATGTCTCCATAGGAAAACCAGGTGCCTGACTTGTCGATAATCTGATGCTCAACACCCAGGTCTATAATGTCTCCGGAACGGGATATGCCTGAGTTAAACAGGATATCGAACTCCGCCTTTTTAAAGGGCGCAGCAACCTTGTTTTTTGCGATGGTCGCGCGCACCCTGTTTCCGATGGACACGTCCCCATCTTTAATGCTGCCAATCCTCCGGATATCGATACGAACGGATGAGTAGAATTTGAGCGCCCTTCCGCCCGGGGTGGTTTCCGGATTTCCTCCGTACATAACGCCGATTTTTTCCCGGATTTGATTGATAAAGATTACCGTCGTCTGAGATTTTGAAATACAGCCCGTCAACTTGCGCAGTGCCTGTGACATTAATCTGGCCTGCAATCCCACATGTGAGTCGCCCATCTCTCCTTCAATTTCAGCGCGAGGAACGAGCGCCGCCACGGAGTCGATAGCAATGATATCGACGGCGTTGCTCCTTACCAGTAACTCTGCAATCTCTAGCGCCTGCTCACCAGTATCGGGCTGGTTGACCATGAGATTATCGAGGTCCACGCCCAATTTCTTCGCATAGTCAGGGTCAAGTGCGTGCTCGGCGTCAATAAATGCAGCCACGCCGCCCCCCTTCTGGGCATTGGCGATGATGTGTAGGGTAAGGGTTGTTTTACCCGATGATTCCGGTCCAAAGATTTCGACAACCCTTCCGCGAGGGATGCCGCCCACCCCAAGTGCAAGATTCAGGGAAAGAGAACCGGTCGATATCGTAGGAACGTCTATCTTCGCCGCGCCTCCGAGTTTCATTATCGTCCCTTTTCCAAACTGCTTCTCTATCTGCAACAATGCCCTTTCAAGCGCCTGTTGCCGTTTTTCGCTATTTGCATCTTCTGGTTTTGGTAGCATAAAATTACCCCTTAAAGTTTATCGGCCTTTTCTACCTGTTTTTATCCAATTAAAAATCTCTTAATGTAGTAGTATTTTACCAGCCTTTGCAAGGCATTCAAGGGAATTTAATTCTTGTGAGGTTCAAGCTCCAAAGGCAAGGCTAAAGCCTCGCCCTGCGTCATGACAATTATATCCGTATTCAGGTGAATTTGTTGTTCACGTAGGGCGAACCTTTAGATTTGCCTCACGCCCGGCTGGATTGCTGGGTTTTGCACACATACACACACGTTTGTACACAGACGTTGTTTACACGCCTGCACATGCGCACTCTTGCACGAGATCGCACACGTACACAACCCATCGCATATTCTAAAAGCCAGGCCTCTCGCCGAAGATGAAATTTCTGTTGCTTCTAGAAGTACTTTATATATACTTAAGCATGGTTCTTTTGACAAATGCCCTGTTTGTATCGGAATAGCGGAGGTAGGGTGGGCATTGCCCGCCTTCTCTTGTGTATATGCAGCAAATTGTCACATTCAGATGTATCGTATTTTCTTTAGTATTGTAGGGTCAACAATGCCATTTAACCCAAAATTCACCATAACGCCGAAAATCAACAAAGCACTTGTCGAAATAGAGCGCGTTCGCGGTTTCCTTGATGCGGTAAAACTCAAGGACGACTGGCTGGCCGATATGCAAAAAGACGCCCTCATCCTTGAGTCGCACCATTCAACACATATTGAAGGCACAGCATTAAGCCTTGAACAGGCACAGAGCATCCTTAAAGGCAAGAAGCTCAGTGGTATCAATCGGGACGATGAAAAAGAGCTGTTAAACTACAAGAAAGCCATGGATTTCATCTCAAAATACATCGGCAAGGATGATCCGATTGTCGAAGGCCTTATCAGGGAACTTCACAAGATTACGGTCAAAGGTGTGCGCGGCGAGAAGGCCGACCCCGGCAATTACCGCAAGATACAAAACTATGTAGCCAATTCTATAACCCGCGAAATCATTTACACCCCGCCTGGGCCGCTTGAAGTGCCGCATCTCATGCGGGAGTTTGTGGATTGGATCAATAAGATTGAAGACACGTCTCCGGTACTTACCGCTGGAATTGCGCAATTCCAGTTCGTTCATATTCATCCTTTTATTGACGGCAATGGAAGAACGGCACGGCTTTTATCCACCCTTATTCTCTACAAGACCGGCTATGATTTCAAGCGGCTATTCAGCATATCCGAGTTTTACGATAAGGACAGACCGAGCTACTATAAGGCTATTCAAACGGTCAGAAATAATGATATGGATATGACCGGTTGGCTTGAATATTTTGTTGCCGGTTTGCGGTTACAGATGGCGGAAATTCAGGAGAAGGGTAAGCAAATAATAAGACAAGATACTGCCCTGCAAAAGATTAAGAGGGCGGGATTGAATGCCCGGCAGGAAAAGGCGATTAAATATCTTTTAAGAAAAGGGTCAATTTCCGTTAACGAATATCAATCTGTGGTTTCCTGTATACGCCGCACAGCACAGAGAGATTTGGACAATCTAATGGAAAAAGGTCTTATTAAGACTGTAGCAAAGAGTCAAACAGATCCAACAAAACACTATGTCTTGCTGTGACAACCCACTGTGACATACTGTGACATTTTACTGTGACAAACAATGGGGAAGATTATGCAGCAGTCCTCTTTTCCCTCAATGTCTCTGCGTCCTGCGCGCACTCTGCGGTAAATGTTTTCTTGCTTAAGCTTCTTCATGTTGGAGGATTTAATCCAAACGAACACCATGCAACTGCGTGTACATTGGACCATCCGGCGAAAGGGCGCTCTTCATCAAAACAACTCGTGTAACATGCTCGTCACCAAAATGAACATTACGAAATGTTAACAGCTTTTCAATGAGTTTCGTTACGTTCCGGCGCGACCTTACGCGCCCAAGCGTAAGGTGCGCAACAAACTTTCGGTACTCATGTTCCACACCTAAAGCCATGAGCCGGTTATCAAGTTTTTCGTGAAGGATTGCTAAGACGCTGGCGGTATCTACGATGTCCGCAAAAACAATACGTGGATTTTTCTCGTTAGGGAAAACGCCGGCGCCCGTGTAGTCAAGGTCGAAAGGTTTTATTGGGGAGACAGTTTCTTTTAAAATAGTGACTATTGCCCCAACCTGTCCGTCATCAATACTTCCAATAAACTTTAACGTGACATGCAGGTTTTCCGGTGCAACCCAGCCCACGTCGGCGTCGGATTTCTTGAGTGCGTTTTGAAATTCCGCCAATTTCTTTCGAATTTCTTCGTTGATTTCAATTGCTATAAAAAGCCTTATATTCATTACTACCAAAGTAGGCTTTGCCCACAACCCAACTGAAAAACCATGCGTTGTAAAATGCCTTACTCGCCGCTTCTACAGAGGGATTTCCGGGTGCGACGAAAAAACAACTTGTTTTTTATTGCCGTTTTGAATCGGTAAGGTACTAACTGCCGTTCATTAACCCCAGCCTTCAGGCTGGGGTGCCTGCCCTCCCCCTGTCCGGGCTTTAGCCATGACGACACACAATATAGCGTCCTTCTCGCTTCGTTCAAGTTCTTAACAAACCGGCAGGTATCATAACGTCAATGAAAATCAAGCCTTTCTTCCATTACCATCAGGGCTAAAGCCCATTTCTGTGGGCGTCGTTAACCCCAGCCTGAAGGCTGGGGTTAATAGCAAAAGAGCTACGGGAACCAT
>CAYHFB010000015.1:0-20717 GCA_964355695.1 uncultured candidatus Brocadiaceae bacterium | reverse complement strand
AAGAGGGGAGAACCGGTGAAAACAAACTATATCTAAAGAAGGAGATTTATGATGTTTACTCGACATACACATCCATAAATCCGAAATGCTCTACTTTTTCTGGTAGTTGTGAAAAAAGTAATTTGTTATATCTTGCAAAACTATCCATATCCAAATTGCGGTATGGTTGAAGCTTCTCTGCATTCTTATCTTTTGTTCCTATTTGAAATCCTCGCCCTGACTTGTCACGATCAACAATAACAGCAAGCCTTTTCTGACTTGATAAATTCTCCAACAATGCCTCATCAAGAAAACGGCCAAACCAGAACTGTTTCCAGAGTTGTGAATCCGTCAACGCCTTATCCCGTAACACAATCATGTCATATTTTGAAAACACAACAGCCTGGATATTATTTATATTTCGAACCTGCTTAGCGCTCCAATAGTGTACAGGATGCTTCCATTGCTTCTGCTTATGAAAGCAGACTGTTAAAAATGGCGCATCTGCTCCCTTAAAGAAAAATTTTCTTACATGAGTAAAGTTATAAACATCCGTCAGTCTGATACAATCCAGCCACGATTTACGAAATTCCTGACTTGTAGTGCTGTGCTTGAATAATACTCCGGCAGAAACAAGCATTCCAGCTTTTCCATCAGTCTTCAGGAAATCAAGGGTGCGCCAGAGAAATGCCTGCGAAGGGTCCTTATCACCGATCGGTTTATCATTGTTTTTACACCACTTCAACACAACCGCTTCCCGCTCTTTTGTCTCGGCATCGGCCTTCTTTCCCGGCGCTCCCCAAGGGGGATTTCCTACGACTACGTCGGCACATCCGTTTCCAAAACGTTCTTTCCAGAGGAGATTCGACTCTATTCGTGCCACATCAAAGGTATTGCCAACGAAAATACAGTGATAGTGATTTTGAGAATGCTCGTTGCCTGCAATCAAATTTGGCAGTTTATGCCCTTGTTTTATATGCTGCTCAATAGCCGGGGGAGCCAGATAGTGCAAGAGGGAAAGACAAAGGCTGAATGCGGTAATTCTCGCGGCATCATCGTTGACTTCGATCCCTGCAATCTGTTCTTTCAGGATGGTTTTTAACTCGTCCAAGGTGAGAGGACGCTCTTTCTTGTGCCATTGATAGCGAACAATACGGCGAAATGCCTCTACCAGAAAGATTCCGGAGCCACATGCAGGGTCCAGTACACGGGGTGTGTTTCTTATCGTTTCGAGTGTCAAGACACGAGAGAGTAGGAATTCTGCCAGCACGGGCGGTGTGTAATATGCGCCACTTTGCCGTGCCCCACTCTTTTTTGCATCTTCACTTGTTGAAGAGTGGTAAAACTCCTCGTAAATCGAACTGATCAAGTCTAATGGGATTATATCGAACCGGTAAGAGTAGAAGAAAAGCTTTTTCTGGCGACCGGTATCTCCATAGAGAAGTCCCTGGATGTTCGACAGATGCTCTTGGGAGACCCATTGCTCCTCTGTTTCTACGTCCGGGAACATATCGCCGTTAAAGTCGTCTGCCAAAGCCTTGAATAGACTATAGGTGAACTCTTTGTTTGTAAGAACGCGCGGATAAAACGTCTTTTTTTCTGAAAAATCAATTCCTGCCCGTTTTGGCGGATTAACCAGCAAATCAGCCCATTCCGCGTTCTTACCGGCAACCTTACGGAAGTAATTCTCCGTTAAGACCCCGCGATCTTCCAGGTAGCGTATAAAGATAGAACGTCCGATAAGCGCATGGGCAAAACGGACTTTCTTACCTGAAAGTCCAGCGTCTATCAGTTCCCTGCGAACTGTTTTTAAGTCACTGATCAGCGCCTTGTCCGCACGGTTTTTCAGATCACCGAAACGCTCGTCACCGAAAATACGTCCGGATTCGACGTTGTCCCTGTGGAACTGATGTAAATCCTCAGATACCCTTTTAATATCATGCAGAAGCGCCAGATTTTTGAGGTCTTTCCATTCATCTTGGTTTTCTTCCGCAACGGGCTTTTGAGCCAGGTCATAAACAGTAATCTCCCCGGGAGAAGCAAGAAACAACAATCTTGGACGCGCAAGACACCATGCCCGGTTAAAGACTTTGACTTTTTCCGATAGTTCATCAGTTCCGCATTTTGCAAAAACGGCAACGGGATTATTTTCAACAAAGAAGATTTTTTCAACACCTGCCCGTTTAGCCGCGGCAAGCCATTCACCCTTTTCCAGCCAATCACGCTGTTTTGGACACAATGAAGGATTGTCTGCAGCCGGCAACAAGTCGCCGGAGACAAAATCCAGTTCCGTGCATAATGTTTCCAGATTTTCCATGTTTGATTAACCTTGCAGGAGGCGTGAGGTGAATATCTATTTAATAACAAATTATTTGGACGAAAGCTCGTAAAGCTATCATTATCAAGCAGGACGCCTATTTTTTTTCAACCATAATTGTAATACTATATACGACATCATTATTATTTTGTCAAGAAGCAATGTCTGCCTGGCAGAACGGTGGGGTGTAAGTTTCGAGTTTCACGTTTGGTTTGAATAAATGTATGAGGGGGTGTTTGGATGGGTATGGGGAGTGCATCCATTCGGGGCAAGGGCAAGGCTGAAGCCTTGCCCTGCGGGGGTATGAGAGGTGTTGCACCGGATATTTATACGGTTAAATCTACTTGCTGTACCGTTCCAGCCATGCCGTTTTCTTTTAGGAATACGCCGTTTCTTTTTGCCTCGCCATGTGAGTCATTTTGGGCGTTTTTGTACTCGAATTGGACTGATATGCTGCCCAGGAATATTGCGCCGACGTTTTTGTCCGCAAGGGTAAAGAAGGAATCAGTTCCTTTTGCGTCTTTTGTCCAAATTTTTAACTTTTTAAAGATGGGGTCCGATTCATCTATCCATTGATTGCCGTCCGTGTCGTACTTAGCCAACTCGTCAAACCCGTTGCCGGTGTTCGGGCCAAAAAGCTCCTGGCCATTGTTGACCTTTCCATCATCGTTTTTGTCCACGGTAAGAAAGCCGCTTCCAGGCTGCACGAAGGATATGTTGTCCTTCCTACCGTCGGAGTTTAAATCGAATTGGTATTTAGTATCGGTTAATTGGGCGGCAGTGCCGTTGAAATTGACGATCAGGGGATCAACTTTTTTTGCATCACCGGCCCTGATACTGATGTCGTGCTGAACCGTGAATTCTCTGCTGAGTTTAAGGTTGACGCTGAATTTTATTTTCATTCCGTCGCTGGTGTTTACGATGCCTTCTGCATCAAATGACATCTTTTCGCTTTCGGAGTATGATTCATGCAAATCGTATTCTACGCCCCATCCCCCACTTTGTACGGTGGGATCCGGGGTATTTTTCTTTAAGGAGTCCACTGCCATTGTGCCCATGCGCAGCATTGATAACGTAAGGTGAACTTTTTCGCCCGTTAATTGTTCGAGGATCATTTCTGCAACGAGAAGTCTCATCTTATCAGCAACGGGCAAACCGGCGTCCTCTTCTTCATCTGTCTGCGATACGCCGCCCTTCTTGACTTTATCGGAAAGGGTTACGGCATCGTGCATAAAGAGGGGGTTGGCTACAGCCTTTTTCCCCTCGAAATCTGGACGCTGATTCCCAACCCAAACCTTAAGTGATTCTTTCTTCTCCTGTTTTATAAGAAGTGAGTGCTGTTCGAACATCGCAACCGTCGAGTTTTGAATCTTCATATTTCTAAAGCCTCCCCAAGAAAACACCTGCAGCCCCCCAGTTCCGATCTGGAAAACAGGGACAGAAAGGCATTCTACCAGCGTACCGCCACCTTTCCAGGCAATATAACTAACCGTGAGGTGATTATCGGATGTTTGAGAAAAATGTTTAGTTTCGAAAGGAAGGTCGAGTGATTACCTTTCTTAACAAACTGCGGCTCTACGTAAGAAATTTCTCAATGGCTTCTTTCACTTCGTCAAGATAGACGTCCGTGTCCTTGCAATATCCGTTAGGCCTCAGGTTTGGCACGGCAAAGATGGCCTTTGACATTGCAGCCATCAAACCGGTGCGTAGTTCCTTTTCGCAGGCGATGGCTATGACTCCGTGTATGTCTTCTGCCATTACCCGCTGCAGGGCTACACGTCCGCCGGTGGCAAGGATGATGTTAACCCCGTACTTTTCGGAAAATTCCAGGAGGTCCTTAATCTTGCATTTCCCACACCGTTTACACTCGTTCAGATCGTTTTTGACGTTTTGCTTGCACTGTGAGTTTTGGATACAGTGGGGAAAGAGGATAAGCAAATTTTTCGGTGAACATTTCTTTTTACGAAAACTCAACATAAGGTTATTGATAGAAACAACTTTTTTATCAATAAATTCCATAACGCCTGCCTTTATATAAATGAGAAAATGTAGTTCAATTATTCGATATTACCAAACGTACTTTATAGCCGAACAAACCAGGTTATCGATGCTTAAACCAGGAAGCACAATGGGTTCGCCCTGTGTTTTTCGAAAACAGAATCTTTTGGCTATACTATAAAAAACATCAAAAAATGAAGACAGAGCTTCTGGTGCCGCCGCATTCCCAACGCTGGGGCTTGGGAACGAGAGAAGGCGTCGCGCTAGCTTAACACATTATCCGCCCCAAAAACCTTCGCGAAGATACATCGCGTCGGCCTTTTGACGCCTAGGAGGTAAACATATCCTGAGCATTTATTTGATGACCACGCAGGTATTCTTGCGCGTCCATCTCGCGTTTCCCTTCTTGCTGTAACCGGGTAACACAAAGGCTTCCATCCAAGGTTGCCACATGGATGCCGCATGGGGCGGTTTCTATGATTGTACCCGGAGCGAAAGGGGTTTTGGTTTTTACGGTATCGTGTATCTGCGTTTTTACAATCACGAGCCTCTTTTTTTCGCCGGAACCGCTTTTTGCGTAATAGGTGTAAGCGCCGGGTGCAGGCGTCATCCCACGGATGCCATTATGGACAACATGGGTTTCCTGCGGCCATGAGATTAAACCATCTTCTTTTTTTATTTTAGGGGCGAATGATACCTCGTTTTCTTCCTGTTTTGTGTAGGTTGCTCTTCCCGCTTCGATGCCATCCAGCGTTTCGACCAGTAAATCAGCCCCCATAACGGACAGTCTTTTTTCAAGTTCCCCCGCATTTTCTTCGGGCGATACCGGCGTGTGTTTTATTGAGATGATATCGCCTGCATCCATTTTAGCGGCCATGAGCATCGCCGTAACGCCGGTTACCGTTTCACCCTTGATGATTGCCCAATTAATGGGTGCCGCGCCGCGAAATTTAGGCAGCAGGGATGCGTGAATGTTTATACACTGATAACGGGGAAGGCGAATAATCGTGTTTGACAAAAATTGCCCAAAGGCGACAACTACAATACCGTCAGGGGAAAACCGTTTGATCTCTTCCACCGACGCGGCATCGTTGATGTTGGCCGGTTGCATGATTTCCAACCCGAGACTAATAGCCGTTTCTTTTACCGGAGAGGGGCAGGGTGTCTTGCTTCTGCCTTTCGGCCTGTCCGGTTGTGTAATGACGGCGATAATGTTGTGTGCCGACGTTGCCAAGACTCTCAGGCTAGGAACGGCAAACCCCGGTGTCCCTATAAATACGACGTTCATTATTCCCTAACGCAGTATAGCTGCAATTAAAATAAAATTAGGCACCTCGACGACTTTTTTGTTCACACTCAAGGGGCACGGTCATCGTGTCCCTACTTTGAAATTTCTATACAGAAACCCCAGTATCCTTGCTATAGGTTCGCTCAAGTTCTTTTAGTTGTGGGGTTACCGACAGGCGGTTGGCGGGACTCATTTTGTCGATGAAAAGGCATCCATCAAGATGGTCTATTTCGTGTTGCCAGGCGCGCGCCACGAGTCCTTCGGCCTCTATCTCTATTTTTTGCCCATCCAAATTATACGCGTGCGCCTTGATGTGATGGGCGCGGACGACCTTGCTCATAATGCCCGGGAAGCTTAAACAGCCTTCTTCTTTGTTTGTCTCCCCGGATTCTTCTATAATCTTCGGGTTGATGAACACCTTATCGTGGTGCTTGTTGTCATCGGCGTCAATAATAAACAGGCGTACGTTCCAGCCAACTTGAGTGGCAGCCAAACCGATGCCGTTAGCCTGGCACATTAATTCCATCATTTCTTCGACTTTTTTACGAACCTCTTTGTCGATACTCGTTAATGGTTTTGCCTTTTTACGAAGCGCCGGGTCTGGGTAGATAAGGATATTCATTGTCCGGTAGTTCTCCGGGAAATTCAATCGGATAAAGCGTAAATCATAATAAAAAAGGTGGAGAAATGCAAGCGCCTTTCGATTTCCTATTGACTTTAGGCCGCAAATTACATACATTATACAGAGTTTTATTTTGTATTTGTCATATCTTTACATATTGAGGAAGGGGTTATAACGTATATGCCAACAATGAAATCCGCCAAAAAAAGGCTCAGGCAAAACGTAAAGCGTAATTTGAGAAACAGAACGCATAAGTCGGCTTTGAAAACTCAGATGAAGAAGTTCTTTACCTCCTTAAAGGGCGGGGATGCAAAGGTTGCAGGAGAAGAACTCCGTTTGACAGTAAAAAAGATAGACAAAGGCGTTTCAAAGGGTATTTTAACGAAAAACGTTGCAAATAGAAAAAAATCCAGGCTGACAAAGAAGGTCAATCAGTTGGAAGCCGCTCCCGCCAAAAGCTAGCTACACGCAATTAATGCCTTGAGGTGCGCTTCAATGCACAACGGGAGGTGCGATTGGTGATACCCACCCTCAAGGCATGACACTACTCTGCCGTTGCAGTGGTTTTCAGCGGACGCCGTAACAATCTCCGTTAAGGTGCGGAAGTCTTCTATCTCCAGGTTCAATCCGCCGATCGGGTCGTTCTTGTAAGCATCGAAACCTGCTGAGATGATGATGAATTCTGGACTAAATTGCTTTACGGCATGCTCCATAACGTACCGGAACTGTTTCAGATACATTTCGGGCAATGTGTCCGCCGGCAGAGGCATATTGATATTCAGTCCCTTTCCTTTGCCTTGCCCATCTTCTTCTTTTCTGCCCGTTCCAGGATAAAACGGATATCGGTGGACCGAGAAATAGAGTACTGTCGGGTCATGGTAAAACGTGTCTTGGGTGCCGTTGCCGTGATGAACGTCCCAGTCTACAATCAAGACCTTCTTCAATCGATATTGCGCCTGAAGGTATTTGGTGGCAATAGCCACATTGTTGAATAAGCAAAATCCCATGCCCATTGCCGGGGATGCATGATGTCCTGGAGGGCGTACAAGGCAGAAGGCATTTTTGTCGCCCCCCTTCATAATAAGGTCTATCGCCGTAAGGGGAGACCCAGCAGCATGGATTGCCGCCGTGTAAGATGTCGTGGAAACGGCAGTATCTCTATCCAACCAGTCGCCACCACCGTCAGCGCATTGCTTAATCATGTTAATGTAAGCTTGTGGGTGAACCCTGGCAATTTCTTCCAAAGATGCGGGGCGTGGTTTCTCTATCTTCAATTGCTCCCAAAGGTTACCGTTTTTGAGGTGCCTGGCCGTCCCTTCTATCCTTTTTGCATTTTCCGGGTGTCCATATCCGGTATCGTGTTCCAAAAAGACCTCGTCGTAAATGAGCAGTGTCATATTTATCCTGTAATAATAAAGATTAAAGCAGTTGCCAGGCAAGTCAGGTTTTTGGTATTTAACGGTTACGTAGGGACAAAATATCGGTAGAATAAAACATACAAGCGTAAATGCTGTAGGCATGGCATGGTTAAAAGGCGATTACGCTAACAAATATTCCGCTCTTCCGGAACTAACCATTGTTTTTGTGTTTATCTTCTCCCTATATTTCTTTCCTAACGGAACTTGCGCTTGATTGTGCGGAGAAACTGTCGTGTTTTTTCGCATTTTTTCTCGTCCTGTTTGCAGCAATACCGCGCAACGTCGGGTAGTCTAAAAACAACATTACAATTCCCAACAACATGATATTATAAAAAGCTGCAAGTTAAGGCAAGTTTTTCTTGAAATTGATTGGTAAATGTGTTATTTTTGTTGCGCTGTATATTTTCATAACCCGATGGTAGTTGTCTACTTAATATTTATCGAAATGATGAGAATTTGATGTTAGTGAGGGCTTTTTAAGGTATGAGAAATTTATTGCTTAACTTTTTAGAGCGTTTGGAAACGGGTATCCATAAATTCAATGGCAATGGGAATGGGAATGGAAAGCATGGTGTTTCTGAGTTGCCCAAACATGAGTTAAGATTTGAAAGCAAGCCTTTCGATGTTGATGTTTCAGTCGCGTTACCAAAAAAACCTTTAGACGTAGCGATTACCAGATCGCAGCAATGCCTTCTTCGTGAGCAAAATCAGGCAGACGGGCATTGGGTCGGTATTTTAGAGGCGGATACCACGATCACCTCGGACTATATCCTGCTTATGCATTTCCTGGGAAAGGTTGATTACGAGAAGCAGCGAAAGGCAGTAAACTACATTGTAGACCAACAACTTCACGACGGCGGTTGGAATATCTACCAGGGCGGCCCCCGTGAAATCAGCGCTTCGGTAAAGGCCTATTTTGCTTTAAAATTAGCCGGCTACTCTGAGCTTGAACCGTTTATGCAAAGGGCGCAAAAAAGCATCCTCGAAATGGGCGGCATCATGAAGGCCAACTGCTTTACCAAGATTTACCTGGCTATTTTCGGGCAGGTGGACTGGCAGGCCGTGCCGGCAGTTCCCGTAGAGATGATATTGTTCCCTGCGGGGTTTTATTTTAGCATATACGAGATGTCGTACTGGTCTCGCTGCATAGTCGTACCCCTATCCATAGCCATTGACAAAAAGCCACACGTCAAGGTTGGAGACGACCTGCTCAAGGAACTCTACCTCGTGCCACGCGAGAAGGTATTTTACCGTATCAAAAGGAACCAGGCGGGGTTGCGGTGGCGGAACTTTTTCATTGACGCCGATAGCTTTTTCAGGCGATACGAGCAGCACCCCATCAAGTTTATCCGTAGGATTGCACTCAAGAAGGCGGAAAGGTGGATGCTTGACCATACCGATAAATCCGGTGGTTTAGGGGCTATCTGGCCTGCGATTATCAATTCCATTTTTGCCATGAAATGCCTGGATTATCCGGAAGACCATCCGGCATTGGTAAGCCAGTTGAAAGAGGTTGAGAGCCTTATCGTCTACGAAGGTGACAAGCTCTATTTGCAACCATGCGTATCGCCGGTTTGGGACACGGCATGGGCAATTATCGCACTTCAGGAATCAGGTATCCATAATAACCACCCGGCCTTGCAGAAGGCTGGTCAGTGGCTGCTCAGCAAAGAGGTTAGGCATTTCGGCGACTGGGCGTTAAAGTGCAAGGTCGAGGAACCCAGCGGCTGGTACTTCCAATATGCGAATGAATTTTACCCTGATACGGATGACAGTGCTGCCGTTCTCATGGCGTTACAACGCATATCCCTGCCGGAATCGGCGCACAAGGAGAAGTCTCTTTTGCGCGGATTAAGATGGCTTCAGGCCATGCAGTGTGATGATGGCGGGTGGGGGGCATTTGACCGCAACAATAACAAGACGATATTGAATCATATCCCTTTTGCCGACTTCAATGCGCTTTTAGACCCCAGCACCAGTGACGTAACTGCGCGGTGCCTTGAATTTTTAGGGCGGGTGGGCTTTGGCATGACCTACGGCAATATCCGGTCTGCAACACAATTCCTCCAAAAAGAGCAGGAAGAAGACGGCTCATGGTTTGGGCGTTGGGGGGCAAATTATATCTACGGCACATGGTCCGTACTCTCCGGCCTTTCGGTTATTGGTGAGGATATGAACGAGCCTTACATCAAGAAGGCCGTTCGGTGGTTGAAGAGTGTCCAGAATTCTGACGGGGGATGGGGTGAAACGATAAAGTCCTATGACGACCCAAAGCTGAAGGCCATCGGCAAAAGCACGCCTTCGCAAACCGCATGGGCGGTGCTGGGCTTGTTGTGCGCAGACGACGGAAACTCAGAGTCCGTCGAAAGAGGGATACGTTTTTTGACCCAGGGACAAAAAGAAGATGGCAGTTGGGACGAAACGGAATTCACCGCAACCGGCTTTCCCAAGGTTTTTTATCTCAAATACCACATGTACCGGAACTACTTCCCGTTGCTGGCATTGGGCAGATACCGCAACCTTACTCAGGAATCATAAGCTGTTCTGATACCGGCAATAAACGGCACCGGCTATTCACGTGATGTTCGTAATCTGGGATATTTTGTAACACTTCAGTTTTAAAAAAACCTGAAAAGCTCCAGAGTAGCGGCATATAAGGAGCCTTAATAATATATCGCTACTCTGGAGCTTTATCGTATTTGGCGTTTTAGCTATTACTATTTCACCCCTACGTGATGGTTTTTTTAAAAACTAAAGTGATACGCTATTTTCAAGCCTTAAACAACTCAAACCGTTGTACCGTTTCCGACGAGCCGTTGCCTTAACTAAAGCTCCATTTGGCCATTTCTATGATATCGTCCAAACGTTTTCCGCCTTGCAACACCACGGTAGGCTCAAAACCGCAGTGCATCATGCAGTTTTTGCAGCGGGGGTCACTCCCTTCCTGGTACTTCTTCCAGTCGGTATTTTCCATGTATTCGTTGAAAGTCCGGTAATGGTTATCGGTAATGAGGTAGCAGGGACTCTTCCAACCCATATAGTTGCGGGTAGGGTTTCCCCAGGGCGTGCAGCTTAGGTGCCTTTCCCCTTTGAGAAATTTTAAATACAGGGGGGAATTCAGGAGTTTATACTCCTTCGAAATCCCGTAAATAAATCCGAATTTCTCCTGCACTTCCTTTCGGCAAAGGAATATCTCGTTATCATTATGTTCGAAACTGAAGCCGGGAGAAACCAGCATACCGCTGACCCCCAACCCTCGAAGATACGAGAAAAGCTCCTTGATCTCAGCTTCGCTGGTGCTCTTGAAAATCGTCGTGTTTGTGCAAACCCTAAATCCTGCCTGTATGGCCTCTTTGATCGCATTCGTTGCCCGATCGAACACCCCTTTTCCGGCAATCGCATCGTGTATCTTCGCAAGACCGTCAATATGGACGTTGATATTAAGCCGCTTGCTCGGCTTCAGCTTCTTAATGATTTCCGGCAACAAGATGCCATTGGTGCAGAGATAAATATGCCGCTTTTTTTCTAAAATGCCGTTAATTATTTTATCAATTTCCGGATGCATCAACGGTTCGCCGCCGGTAACGGTAACAACGGGGGCAGGGCATTCATCAACGGCGCGCATACACTCTTCCAGGCTTAACATCTGGCGCATGGTCTCCCGGTATTCCCGTATACGCCCACAGCCTTCGCAGGCAAGGTTGCATAGGTGCGTAACCTCGAGCATAAGCACGAGAGGAAACCGCTTCCGCAGCAAAACCCTGTTTTTAATCAGGTGCTTTACCATAGAAGCGCCCAGTGATAATGAAACCCTCATAGTAAACAAAACTCCGTTTTTGCAAAATTACCCATGACCAAATGTAAATAAAATGAAGCGCGATATGCTATAGCATCTATACTCCAAACGGGTTGAAAATTTAACTTTTATTTGGCAAGGTTCTAGCTGAAACCCTTTGTAGACGTGGAACTTCAGTCTTTTGAAAAAGTTAAAATCTCAACCGTCTGGAGTATAGCTCTGGGTATCAAATCTTTCCTTAATTACATTTCCTGCATTAACAGGTCGTCAAAAAACGTGTAGGCATCCGATTTTGACCACAGCCCTACACTTCCCTTGTCAAATGTCTCATCCGACACCTCAAAGGCCTTTTTGTTATTAAAGAAACACTGAATCTTGTCTGCCTTGCAAACAACCTTGAGGAGATGCCACTCCTTAAAAGTAACTTTTAAGCTTTTTTCTCCAAGCTGCGTCTGGCTTCCGTTTAACACCTTATACAGCTTTACGTTGCCTTCCAGGACGCTGGCCCTGAGCACGTAATAGTTATTATTGTTCTTGTATTTGAAAACCAAACCACCGGACTGCTCAACACTCCCACCTTCCGATCGAAACCTTGCGTATACCGAGAAATCCTTGTAAGCTACGCCGTTTATTATTAACAGGGAGTAGCGGTTATCGGTGGCGTCCAATTTGGTCTGCACTACCACGTTATCGGCCGTTGGCGCATTTTCTATTTTTTTAACCATCCAACGGGGTTGATCCCCCTTTCCGGTAAGGGCAACCTGGAAGTTTAACGGTATTTCGCCGACTTTGTCATCATCAAAATAGCATTCCTTCCTTTCCCCCAAAATCTCAGCAACCGTAACCTTTTGGCCTTGCTGGGCAAAACTGGTGGGAGACATTGACAACCCTAATAAGCAACTCGCGCAGATAAAAACCCATTTTTTCATAAAACACGTCCTCACTTTAAATAACAACTATGAACCCATGACGATATAAACCGATGCTGAATCAAACGCAGCATTCCATTGAGACACCAGCATAAAACAAAATCACCGAAAATTAAAATAAAATTTCATATTAAAGTAAAACGGTAATAAAATCCCATCGCGTAAAGGCTTCCCCCGCCGAACGGATTTTGCCTGTAAATCAACGGTTGTCGATTCAAATGAAGTCTCAGGCTCTATGCCAAGCACAAAAACATCGTGGAACGGTAAACAGTTCCACCAATATTTAAGTAATACGGGAATACGTTGTCGTGCCCCCATTTCGTCTGAGAAGACGGGAGGATTTTGGGATTTTATTGTTGTTTTGCTAAACTCTTTTCATGTATTTTTCCACGATAGAGGGCAATTCCTGGGTGTTAATGGGTTTGCTGATATATCCGTCACAACCGGCATCCAGGATTTTTTGTTCGTCCCCCTTCATGGCGTGGGCGGTTACCGCAATAATGGGAATGGCGCAACAGGTGGCGTCTGCCTTGATTTGTTTTGTCAGGGTCAATCCATCAACGCCGGGAAGCTGGATGTCCATGAGGATGATATCGGGTTTTTGGTTCTTAAGTATACCAAGTGCCTCCTCACCCGTTGTTGCCTCGATAACGTTGAACCCTTTCGCCTTGAGTATGACCCGCATCAATTTTCTGTTTTTTTCATTGTCTTCCACGACCATAACATTTTTATCAGACATGATTTCTTCCTTTGGTAAAATAGCATCGTTATGCGATTGGTGGCCGTTTTTGTAGCACTGGCCTTCATGGCCGGCAATGGCTGGAAATGCGTGCCAGGCGGGGGATAAACCCCCGTGCTGCAAAATTTCTATGCGCTAAAGCAGACATTCCAGCGGCTTTTTTGTGCTCGTGCGTGGGGACACGCAAACCGTATCCCTACGACAACTCCGGCTTGGGAATATGATTGTACCAGAAGCATAGGTATTTAAACGCTTAATTATACAAATCAATGACACCTGGTAGCAACACATAAAATCTTTATGCCGCAGGTGGTTTCGTATCGGGGAAAAGGCATTTGTGTAATAATCTGCCACTTGAAGGAGTTTGTAGTATTACCCGGTAAAAACTTCTTTTTTTGTGGGTTTTTCTTCGTGATCCAATAATAATTCGTGAAAATCCGTGTAATTCGTGTCTTTTGTGGTTAAACGCTTTTGGGTTGCGGCTTTGCGGTGTTTTGTATCTTTGCGGTATTATTATTTTGGGTGGATACGCTTCGCTTAATCCAGCACACTCCCTGCCCGGCTACCGGTTTTGTTTATACCATTCAAGCCGCTTCTTGATTTCCTTGTCGTAGCCATTTTCTGTCGGATGGTAGTATTCCTTGCCTTGCAGTTCCTCCGGTAGGTAGCCTTGCGCTACGTGGCCGCCGTAGCTGTGCGGGTATTTGTAGCCCGCGCCATATCCGAGGTCTTTCATGAGTTGCGTGGGGGCGTTTCTGATGTGGAGGGGGACTGCGAGTGCGCCCTTTTCTTTTATGTCTTTCAGCGCCTCCCAATAGGCCATGTATGAGGCGTTGCTTTTGGGGGCGCAGGCAAGATAGGTGACGCCCTGGGCAAGGGGTATCCACCCTTCCGGCATTCCCACAAAATCAAAGGCGTCCTTGACGGACACCGCTAGTTGCAGAGCGCGGGGGTCGGCGTTGCCGATATCTTCCGATGCAAATACGACCATGCGGCGTGCGATGAAAAGCGGGTCTTCTCCCGCTTCCAACATGCGCGCCAGCCAGTAGAGGGCGGCGTCAGGGTCGCTGCCCCGCATGGATTTGATGAAGGCCGAGATTACGTTATAATGCTCCTCCCCGCCGCTGTCATATCGCAACGCCTTGCGCTGCATGGCCTCCTGGGTGATTTCGAGGGTTATCGTCCGCTTGCCCGTCTGATCCGGCTTTGCCAGCATAGCGGACGCCTCAAGGGCGTTCAGGGATCCCCGTGCGTCACCGTGTGCAAGGCGTACCAGGAAATCGAAGGCATCGTCTTTTAACTCAACGTTCATGCGTCCAAGCCCGCGCTCCTTATCCCGCAGGGCGTTTGACATAATGGTCCTGATGTGGCCTTCATTGAGTTGTTCCAGCGTTAACACCTTGCAGCGCGAGAGGAGTGGTGCATTCACCTCGAAGGAAGGATTCTCCGTTGTTGCGCCAATCAGGGTAATCGTGCCGTCTTCCACGTGGTGCAGAAATGCGTCCTGCTGTGCCTTGTTGAACCGGTGTATCTCGTCAACAAAAAGCACCGTTTTTTCATGCCGGCATCTGAAATGTTCTTTGGCCTCGTCAATGACCGCCCGTATCTCCTTTACCCCGGACAGCACAGCCGAGAAGGAAATGAAGTGGGCATCCATCGCGCGGGCGATGATAAAGGCCAGCGTCGTCTTCCCAACCCCCGGTGGCCCCCAAAAGATCATGGAAATCAATTCCTTGTTCTCGACCAGCCTTTGCAGTATTCTGTTTGCGCCGACGAGGTGTTCCTGTCCTACATATTCATCCAAACCCTGCGGCCTCATACGGTCAGCCAAAGGAGGTGTCTTTTCGGTTGCACCCTTTACGTCAAACAGGCTTTTTTGCGTTGTCTTGTTTGTCACCGAGGATTTCCAGTAGTATTGTTCCGAAGAAATTACAAATTACATGGCGTAGCAAAGCCACAACCCAAAAAGCGTTTAACCACAAAAGATTACGAATTATTATTGGGGTACGAAGAAAAACTTACAAAAAAAATTTGGCGTCCCGTTATCTTTTTCGTCGCCTTCTGAATTCTCTTTATTCTATCAGCCTTTCAAAGCCATTCAAAGGAATTTGTTTCTTGTGTTGTTTTGTGTGTTTTGGTATATTGTCTTCCCTATGGGACAAAACAATTCCACCTCATCTGCTTGCGGCATGGCGGCAAAGGACAGCCTACCGTGATTTCCTTCCTGGCAATGGGTCTCGTGTTTGTGGGCGCAGTGATTCTCGCTGCATCCCTGTTTACCACACGGCGATTGATTACGCGATTGACGCAGAGCCGCGTGCGTAGCCAATGGTATGTAATGCTGGCGCTGATCGTGATCTTTCTTCTGAGCTACCTTGGTTATGCTTGGGTGTTCTGGCATTGCCACACACGGCTACTTGACCTGATTGTCCCCTGCGTGTTCTTTTTGGGTGCGTGTTTCGTATGGCTTACGGCTAATCTTTCGCTGAAGACTGCATTGGATGTAATGCGAATCAGCCACCTCGAACAGGAGAGCATCACCGACTCGTTGACCGGGATTCCCAACAGGCGCTATCTGGATCGCCGCCTGAATGAGGAAGTCACAAGGGCCCACAGGCATGGCCTGCCGCTTTCCGTACTTATGCTGGATATTGACCACTTTAAGCAGGTTAACGACCGGCACGGACACCCTGCCGGAGATCATCTATTGGTCTCCTTTGCAAACCTTGTCAAGACACAACTCCGGGAACCGGACATCCTGGCGCGCTATGGCGGAGAGGAGTTCACGGTCATCGCCCCGCAGACGCATCGTCAGGGCGCCATCGACGTCGCAGAGCGGATACGCGTGCACCTTGAATCGAACAGTTTCAGCCTAACCAGCGTGCAAAATGAAGTACAGGAGATTTTTCTGACGTGCAGCATTGGCGTGGCAAGTCTTGGCGGGGAGTTAGACAGCGCTGAAATGCTTATTCGTTCTGCCGATAAAAACCTATTTCGGGCGAAACGTGAAGGGCGTAATCAAACCAATGCCGACCAGATGGGTTTACATGAATCACCGTCAGACTGAAAGTTGGCGCATAACCCTGGCCAATTGCCCAGGGTAACGTCAAAGTCGGTAGCACTCGCTAGAAAAATAAGGGTTTTACCACGAGTCAGAATAATGTTATGAAACGGCCCAGAAACAGGAGAAAGCCTGCGACTTTGACGTGAGCCTGACCCCTTCACCCCCATTTCTAAGTGCGTGCTTAAAGGATCGCCTTAGAAATGGGGAAGTCAGAATACGGTGATTAAGGCTTTTTCATCAATGTGGTAGATAGTGAATCTATCGCCCTGGAGGCGCTTTCCACATGGGTAAACATCTTGCTAATGTCATTTATGGCGCCATGGAATCGCTTGCTCATGAGGGACACAACAGTTCGTAACAATTCGGGCATATCTGCGACCTCTTTTTCAAAGACCATGGGATCAACCATCTTTCCCTTGATGGTCATTATCTCGTGGAAGCAGTTTGTCAAACGGCAATACACGTCATTAAGGTAAAAAAGATCGTGGGTCATTTTTTCAATTCTGGTGCGCGCTTCTGCCGGAAGTTTATTAAGTTCATCAACAAAGGTGTCTTTTGTTATCATTCCCACCTTTACTTCACCATCCGCAGTTACGGTTGCCGTTCTTTTCGCCATGCCGAAGAAGCTCATTTCGCCGAAAATATCCCCCTCCTTTAGCGTTCCGATCTGCACCTGCTTGCCATTGATGTTTTTCCAGACCTTTGCCTTGCCGGATTTCAAAACGTAGGCATAATAAGCCCAGGAACCTTCCTCGATGATAACACTTCCGTCCTTAATCTTCTCAGTTCTGGCAATAAAATTCTCCACGCACTCCTCCTTTTCAAAAACATTAAGCATCTGTGACCATTACAAAATTACACGGTAAATAGGGAACCTATCTTCGGCAAAACAGACCTACGCCCTGCCCCGGCGTCCTTAAAACTTCCAACCAGTAAGATATACGCGGCCTTAATTTAACAAAAAATAATTATCTTTTTCCATAAAAATTTGTGTTTTGTATTCGAAGCTGGCCGCACGCGGCATGAACGCCGTCGCCCTTTCTCTTTCTGAGGGTGGTAATAATACCGTATTTTTGCAGTGTTTCATAGAATATTTCGACCGTTTCATGGTTCGGTGGCGCCATAAGAAGTTCTTCGACGGGATTTACGGGAAGAAGGTTTACGTTGCATTGAATTCCCTTAAGGAGACGCGCTAAAGATTCGGCGTCTTGTTTCGAGGAGTTAACGCCATCAATCAAAACGTATTCGAAGCTGATATCTCTGCCGGTGGCCTTAAAATATTCCTGAGTAGCCGCAAAAATAGCCTGTATGCCCGTTTTCTTGTTCGCCGGCACTATCTGCTGTCTCATCTCATCGGATGACGCATGGAGGGATATTGCCAGGTTTATCTGGAGGCCTTCGCGTGACAACCTGCGTATGCCGTCCGGAATTCCAACCGTCGATAGGGTAATATGCCTTGCCCCTATACCGATACCCCATGGGGCATTGATAATCCTGATGGCGCCAATAACGTTGTCGTAGTTTGCAAGCGGCTCGCCAATACCCATAAAAACAACGTTCGTAATGCGCTCGCCGGAAAGAAGCCGGTTTTTTATATGGAGCAACTGTTCAACTATTTCACCGGTAGCAAGGTCCCTTTCCAGCCCCAAAAGGCCACTTGCGCAAAACCGGCAGGCCATTGCGCAGCCAACCTGCGAAGAAACACAGGCGGTAATCCGCTTGCCTTCCCTTAGCAGGACGCTCTCAATGCTGTTCCCATCCGACAAGTGAATCAGAAATTTCTCAGAGTCGTCATCCGTTTGAAAAACAGCGTCAACCCTGGTCTGGAACAGACTACATTTCTTTTCCACCTCCGTTCTAAAAGACTTTGGCAGATTGGACATACGGTCAAAAGTAGCCACCCCCTTCTCGTAAACCCAGGAAAGAATTTGCTTTGCCCGGTAAACAGGCTCCTCCATTGAAGCACATAGCGCCTCTAGTTCCGGCAACGACATACCGGTAATTGATAAAATGGGTAGTTTCTGCATGGTATAAGTGTATTAAGATTTTGAACTTTTGTAAAGACGTAATACGGCGCATTTTTATTAAAACGATTACCCATTACCAATCCCGATTCTCATTTATTGCTTTCTTTGTCGGTAAAATAACCGTATAATTATAGGATGCTGATTTTTGACGGTGTTTCGTGTTTGACCAAAACGACCATTACCCTATCACCTCTTTTTTAGAGATACGCTTAAAAAATTTGCGTCCAAAGTCAAAAGGCCGCATTATAATTTAATGCAAAACAGGAGAAACTAAATGTCTAATGAGTATTCTGCAGGCGAAAGCATCTTTAGTGTAAAAGATCTGTTGTCGCTTGTTAATATTGCACAGTACGATAATCTGGAAAATGCATGGCAAAAGGTTGTCGAATCAAACAATAAAAATATTCATGCACTTTTGGAGGTGGTTGATTTATTGGCAAAACGTGAGGAAAAGAAACGGGCTCACGATTTACTTGCCATGCTGGTGCCTCACTACAAACAAAAGGGTCTTTACCAGGACGTTTTAACCGTCTTAAAGCGGCTATTAGAATACAACCCAAAAGAAAAAGGGTTGGCAAAAGATATTTCCGAGTGTTATTCAAACCTCTACGGCAGCAGGGCGTATGCGAAGGCACTGATTGACAGAACGGGGATACACGGTGAAGGCGACGTACGTGACGCAGTTAAAAAGCTGGAGACATACTTTTGCCTGGACGTCGGCGATTATATTTTCCACAAAAGTTGGGGGGTTGGACAGGTCTGTGCCATTGACGCTGACGGTGAAAAGGTGGTCATAAATTTTGAAAAAAAGAGCAACCATAGTATTGCGATGGACATCGTGTCAACCATATTGCAGAAGCTTGAAAGGGATGATTTGCTGGTGATGATCTATGCCAGAAAAGACGAGCTGCAAAAGATGGTAGAGGAAGACCCCGTAAGCCTGGCCAAGTTGACCTTGAAGTACTTTAAAGGAAAGGCGCTGGTATCGAATTTAAAGGCGCGCATCACAACCGGCGTTATGCCCGTTGAGGCGTGGAGTAAGTGGTGGACAAACGCCAGAAAATTGCTGAAGAAAGACCCTTACATAAAGTTTATCGAGGGCACGCCCTCAACCACGGCCATCGCATTCCGCGACGCACCGGTAACCCACCACAGCGATATCCTTGAGAAATTGGCAGGAGTCCGCGAACTAGGCAACAAAATTGAAATTACGAAAAAGTACATTACCGGTATGAAAGATCCTGAGATTTGCAAGGACACCTTAACTGAAATTGCCAATCTTTTCGACAAGGAAGCCGAGAACCACAGTACCACAAATCCTGCTGCCGCTATAGAATGCTACCTGCTCCTTGAAGAGATTCAATCGCTTCTGCAAGGGGAGCGCGGTAAGTATGCATCCAGAGTCGAGACGTTTGTGCGCGATGGAATAAACATTCCGGAAACGATCAACAAGATAAACATTCTCGACTACAGGAAGCAAGCACTCGGCGTCGTTAAAAAGGTTTTGGTCGAAAAATGGTCGGAAGAGTATCCTGCCGTATTTTTTGTGAACGACGGAAATCTTTGGGAATTTATTGTCAAAGACCTCATCGCCGAAAACAAAAAAAGCGCCATCGAAGCAATTACGCACAAATTGTTCAATCAATTCAATGTATTTCCGGAACATTATATCTGGTTTTCCAAAAATGGTATGCAGGGACGGTTTGCCGAGTTGTACCACAACATCGACCCATCCACTCTGTTTTGCCGGTTGGTAGAACTGCTGGACAACATGGGCTTTAAGATTCAGAAGGGACGCAATGGAAATCTAAAGACCATCAGCAATAAAATTAAAAACCTTCTGGAGGACAAGGGTGTTGTTTACGTGACGAGTGTCGTCAACGATGCCAATGCAGAAAGCATCTTCGGTATCATTTCCAGCAGCAAGTGTTTAGAGGACTGGTTCAAGGTTGCGGTAGAAAATTTGATCCGCGACCGATACCCGGATTTATTCGAAATACAGGGACTTCCCTCTATTGATGATAGCAAAATCTTCGTTACCCAGGTTGGTTACGAAAAGCGGAAAAAAGAGTTTGACTACCTCATGAACATAGAATTTGCAGAAAACGCGCGCGACCTCGGTGAGGCCATCAGCCGCGGCGACCTTCGTGAGAATGCAGAGTACAAGGCGGCGCGCGAAAAACAAGCGATGCTAGTGGAAAAGGCCGAACGTTTAAAAGCTGAGTTGCAAAAGGTGGTCATTATTGACCCGCGATATATCCAGACGGAAACCGTTGTCCCGGGATCAAAGGTTACTGTACGCTGCGATGACAAGATCGAATTAGACGTGTACACCCTTTTAGGTCCTTGGGACGTTGATATCGAAAAGGGTATTATTTCTTACCTGTCTCCTATCGGAAGAGGTTTGTTCAACAAAAAGGTGGGCGATGTCGTAAGCATTAAGCTCCCTGACGGGGCGTCCTCCTACGAGGTTATTAAGATAGAAGCTATTTCATAAAAGTTGGGTACCGGGTAGGTTGGTTTGGGTTGAACATGAGTGA
>CAYHFB010000014.1:0-20771 GCA_964355695.1 uncultured candidatus Brocadiaceae bacterium | reverse complement strand
GCGCCGCTTGTGGTGGGTGGTTCCGGGTTCTCTATCTTTCCGGAAGAGGTCTTAAGGTACCTCGAAGTGGAAACAGGCATTGCAGGTGAAGGAGAAACCGCTTTTGTTCAGCTTTTGGATGTTATGGAAAACGGCGGAAGTCCTTATCATATTCCAAATCTCTGTTACATAAAAGACGGAAAATTCAACTCAAACAGCGTGATGTACAGCCAATTTAACAGCCGTCCGGCCAGGTCTCTTTTAAATAACGGGGCGTACCTTGAACTTGGCGGCATGGCCAATATACAGTCCAAGAGGGGGTGTCCGTTTAAGTGTTCCTATTGTACCTACCCTGGCATAGAAGGTGCGATGGTGAGGTTAAGGCGTCCGGCAGACGTGGCCGAAGAGTTAAAAGGGATGCGTTTACACTATGGGATTGACTATGTCTTCTTTGTTGACGACATATTTAACTTTCCGGAGGAACATGCCGTTGAAGTATGCGAAGAAATAATCAGGCACGATGTGAAAATCAACTGGACGTGTTTTGCGACTCCAAAAGGCATGACGCCGAAACTCGCCGCGCTCATGAAATTGGCTGGCTGCAAAGGGATTGAGTTCGGCTCAGACGCGGGCGCCGAGAAAACGTTAAAAGGACTGAACAAGCACTTTACCCCCGATGATATTGCTTATGCCGACGAGTGCTGCCGAGAGATAGATATTCCCCATGCCCACTATATTATCCTGGGTGGGCCTGGAGAAGATTGTTCCACGTTGAAAGAAACGTTTTCCCTTTTCGAAAAAATCAAACCAACGGCCATTATTGCCTTACTGGGGTTGCGGATATACCCAAACACACCGCTTCACGGCAGGGCGATAGCAGAGGGCATTATTGGTAAAGACAAGCATTTGCTTGAACCCACGTTTTACGTATCACCGGAGATAGATACCGATGCCGTATTCCAGGACATTTCAGCTCACGCAAAGAAACACCGCAATTGGATCGTCCCCGGTTTTGATGTGCGGTGTGACGTTGATACGTTAACCATGTTAAGGAAAATGGGCAAAAAAGGCCCTTTATGGGATGTGTTGTCGTAATGCAGAAGGTGACGCTAAGAGAGGTGCGGGCTCTATTTCGAGAGACAAACGATATTTCACTTGAGGATATTACTTGCAGCGATTCAGGCAAGTCCTCGGTAAAGAGAAAGCCTGCAATCGCCGATCTGTTCTACCGCATGGGTATGGTTGCGCGTATGGGTTCCGGTATTGAACGCATGCGAGGGCTTATGCGTGATGCAGGGCTGAAAGGCTGTGCAGTACATTACCCATTGCATGATAATTCTCCTAATTTCTCTGATAATTCCACACTGTTTCTTCCCATTTCCCTTCCAATGTTCCTTGTTTTGCTAAAAAAGGTTGCAATTTTCTTTGTTTTTGCTATATTGGACATCTCGTGGGGGAAAGCAATTTCCTATCAACCAACTCAACAACTCCCTGACCATTAAAGCAAAGCGAAAAAGTACGGAATGTTTATTCATGGCAAAACAATTCGTCAATTTATCACAATCTCAATCCAAATCCAATAAAATGATTGCGCCATGCCAGGCTTTCAAACCAATTTGTCAGGAATTTACTTATGCGAATCATTTCTTATGGGTGCGGAAATTACAAGCCATTCAAGGATAATTTCTCGATTGAATTACGTCCGCTGACTTTGATTTACGGAAAGAATAACAGCGGCAAATCAGCGGGTATGCGAGTCCTTCGATTGATTCTTAGGGCGCTTTCTACACGCGCAACCGGTGCATTTCCAATCCAGGTTGATGGTCTATCTTTTGGCGCAAAATTTCTCGACTTGGTACACGGTAAGCTTCCTCATGGATTTGCCTCCTTTAGCATAAAGCTGGAAGTTGACGGTGAAATACTCGACTTGTCAGCAACCGTTCAAAATATCGCGGATAGCAGCATTAACCAAAAAAACAATCACGAATATAGTATTGTTTCACGCTTGGAGTTGCGCTCACCGGAACCACACTGCTTTAACTGGATACCCGCTCGTGGCGCCGTTGCTAACTATGAAAATTACGGGTCAATCGCTTTTAGGGGGCTACTACCCGATACTAAAAATAAGGCGGATAGGGATCGCTGGCAATTTGCCGAGGATTGGCGAGAGCGTATTCAAGCTTTAGAAGAACGAATTGAACATTTAGGACCACACAGGACAGCGATTTCACCAATTTACGAAATAACTGCATCTAATTCGTTTGAATTTGATGGCAGAGGAACTCCTGGCCGTTTGGCCATGGATGACGCGCTTCTTGAACAAGCATCCACATGGTATCAAAGCCATTTGGGTGGTTGGCGATTATCCATAAGCCAAAGTGGAAATGCATTTGAATGTACGTTAACCCGAGGAGGTTCTTCGGTTAATCTCGCCGATGCCGGTCAAGGAATGCAACAGGCATTACCAGTCATTGTCCAGCAATTGTCGCACCAGATTAAGGATGATGGGCCATTCATCGACCTTGTCGAGCAACCGGAACTTCATCTCCATACTGCCGCGCAGGCGCCACTGGGTGATCTTTTTCTCGACACGGTCAAAACTGGGAGGGGACAGGTCATTGTTGAGACGCATTCTGAAAACTTATTGCTGCGGATACGCCGACGAATTGCCGAAGGTTCGGATCCAAAGCTCGTAGGCATTTACTGGATTGATGACCATGCCGATGGTCATAGCACCGTCCGCCGGATTGAGATCGATAAATATGGCGAACTCGATTGGTGGCGTGAAGGAATATTCTCTGAAGGGTACGAAGAAGTGAGAGCGATTCGACGAGCAGCCAAAACTCGTCACGAGCAGGAGGGTCATAGCTAATGAGAATTGTGTTCAAAGAAGATGCTACCTCAAATCCTGACGTTTGGACACATCTTGATCGTATTGTTCACCGCATTGAGGATGGGGCTCACGAATGGTCTATCGAAAACCCTGACTCTTTTGAGGCAAGCGGTTGGTTGCGTCATGACCGCCCTAGTCTTCGCAAACTCTTTCAAGACGCAATTAAAAAGGACGCTTATCCCAGGCAGTCTCTGCATTTGCGTAGCGTATTTGTTTCAGTTAATCCAAATTCTGGAGAACTATCGCCGCAACAAGCGGCGCGGTACTTCTCCAAGCCGCTCTACGTGTTGATGGAAAACCGTTTTACCGATGGACAACTTTTAGAAACGGCACTCGACGTTTTGTCACCAGAGCCACTTCAGGTATTGCGCCAAAACAATACTCCCGATCTTATAGACTGTGATAGCCCAGGTGGAAATGGGGAATTGTTAAAACTCATTCCGGAATATGTTGCAAAGGCGAAAAAAGAAGGTATCCCGGTTCGCATAGTCGTCTTTACCGACAGCGATGGTAAATTACCCGGACGTATTGAGAAGAAACCAAAAGAGATTGAAACATATTGTAGGGATCACCGCGTCCCCTGCCTTATTCTGAAAAAAAGAGCCATCGAAAATTATATTCCCGATGAAATATTAAACCGTTGTGATAAAAAATATAAATCACAGGTTGCTACTTTGAACCAGCTTACAAAAGAACAGAGGGATCATTTCCCGATAAAGAAAGGAATCCCGGATTTCAGCACACTACCTGCTGATGAAGCGGATTTTTACGCATCGGTTTGCGATGCTGAGAAACAAATTCTGAGGCAGGGGCTGGGAAATGATGTTGTTTTTTTGCTGAAAAAGGGTGTCTCTGTCTTGTCGGCAGAAATGCTGCGTAAGCGAGACTATAACGGCGAGTTGAACCAACTCGTACAGATGATAACTGAAGAACTGTAAGGAAAAATGATGGATCAAGAAATTTCTATTCCAGAAGTAAAGCCAGAGGTGGTTTTTGTCTACGAGTTGATTCGCGAGATACTCGATGGAAAAATGCGTGTACCCAATTTCCAGCGTCGCTTTGTATGGAAGCGCGAGAAGATGCTTGATCTGCTCGACAGTATCCGCCTTCAGTATCCGATAGGTAGTATACTAGTCTGGGATGCAGATGATTCAGTTGCAAGCTCTGAATGGGTGGGGCCGATACACATACCACCAGCCAAACAGAAACCAGCCTCGTATGTTTTGGATGGACAACAGCGATTATCGACACTCGTGGGTGTGTTGCAGAAGCGCTCTGAAGATTATTTATCGCAACCAAATTTAAACGATCCAGGACGATGGGAAGTCTGGTTCAACGCAAAAAACAAAACTTTTGAACATATTACTGATCGGGATATCTGGCATTTCCCTTTATGGAAGTTATTGGATACCGTCGAGTTCCTCAACGAGTGCCAGAGTATTTTGGATAGTAAAGATCCTAGTGCACGAGAGTACGTTAACGCGATCCAGTTATTGTCCCGAACCTTTCAGTCATACAAGTTACCGGTCATTCGCATCAAGAAGACAGGGCTTTCGCAGGCGGTGGAAATTTTCGCGCGACTTAATTCAACGGGTCAAAAAATGTCGGCCGACCAGATGGTGTCGGCATTGAGCTATGGTGTTGATCAGGAAGGAAAGCCAACTTTTAATTTGGCGGACAAAATTGATGAATTGATTGGCCGGCTTGATGATCAAGGGTTTGGTGAGATTGATAGGAATGTGGTGCTCCGTTCTTTTTTGGCGGCTTTGGAAGTGGATATCTATCGTACGGATTGGACTAAGCTTGCAGACACAAAGCGAACTGGATTTTCCAAGGAGCTTCCTGGGATCATCGTACCAACTGGGGATGCGCTTGAACGGGGAGCTACATTTCTCCATACCATGGGTGTTAGAACGAACCGCTTATTACCCTATGCGATGCAGCTTGTCGTACTCGGTGCATTTTTTCTAAAGTGCCCATCACCGACCATCAAACAAAAAGAGTTTCTGCGGCGTTGGTTTTGGGTGTCGTCATTTACTTGCCGATTCGCTTCCGGCAATCCATCTAAGAATAATGCCTTAGTGGCAGAGTTCCGTGATGAAGTATCACAGATGAACCATCCTACGTCGCTAAAGAATATGCGCCTTGATGGGGCAGCAGAACCGTTCCCTGCAACATTCGATATGCGTAGCGCCAGAGTGCGAGCGCTGCTTTTGGTTCTTCTTTCGCTAAAACCAAAGGATAATCAAGGTGTTGAAATTCCTGAACCTTGGAAACAAATTTCAGAACATGGCCCAAACTCCATTGGAAATATTTTTGCAACAGTTGACGATAAATATCTGGCATCCAGCCCGGCAAACCGAATCCTACGTATTGACATGAAAAATAGATCTCTTGCAAAAGCATGGCTACTAGAGTTGCAAAATGCGTCAGAAGATATCCGCAACAAAGTTCTCGAAAGCCATTGCATTCCGAAAGCTGCGTTTCCAGCACTTATAAACAACAACCCCGATGAATTCTTGCGTCAACGCCTTGAGCACATGAAGCAAATAGAGAGACCATTTATGAGAGAAGAATGCGTTACTGAACCTCTTTCACAGGAATCCAAATCGCCTGCTATCGACAATGATTGAAAGGAATTCAGGATGAGTAAGTATCTATTAGCAAAGCCAGTTGCTTTACGATTGCGGGTTCCCTCAAAGGGGTCTTGCCGCAATTGGTAAAAATCAGGGATTAACTTAACCGTTCGTGGTGAGCTTGTCGAACCACCAGCTACCCACTTCACCCCTTTGACAAGCTCAGATCGAACGGAATTTTTTAGTGCCTGGTGTTGTGGGTGAAGCATGCTCCTGTAAATGTCAAACATCTACTGTCACACCGGCATATCCGGGGGCCACCATTAATAATCGAACAACGCCAGGTTCCGGCGATCAACAAACACGTTCATCCCTTACGTTTTAAGATATATTTAGGCAATCACCAATCACCAACCAACACCATACAACCAAAATAAATAACCATGCGCTTTCTGCACACATCAGATTGGCATCCCGGCCAGACCCTGCACGGTTTCGAGCGAACCTACGAGCATCAGTGTTTCCTCGATAGTCCCCGTGATAAATCGGTCGGCTATTTCCATCTGTCCATCTGGGACAAAATGCATATTTGTTAAAAATCGGGCATGCTTCCAGGCAAAACCCAATGATAACCGTTCGTGGCCTTCAAAAATGTGGAGTTTCGCTTCACTTAAACTAAACGGCCTGGCTACCTGGCTAAGTGAAGCACGTATGGGGAAACCATGCCCCTACGGCATAAACAAATGCATCCAACCTTCCTTCCGTTTCAAAGGCAAGGCTGAAGCCTTACCCTACGGGACATTTTCGAATACCGGTTGAACGAAAAAAATAATTTTTAAGAAAAGGTTCAAAGTCTGCAAAAATTCCTTGAGAAACAACTTCTTACTATGATATTATGAAAGGATATTTTAATATCGGTGTACAGGCATGTTCTTCCATTTAATTAACGTAAATTAATGAGGATATAATGGCAAAGATATACGATGACATTACTAAAACAATTGGCAATACTCCCCTTGTCCGATTGAACAACATAACTAAGGGTTTGGGATCGACGGTGGTCGCAAAGATGGAGTCATTTAATCCGATGTCCAGTGTAAAAGACCGTATCGGTATCGCAATGATCACGGCAGCGGAAAAATCCGGCTTACTGAAGAAAGACACGATAATTATAGAACCCACGTCGGGCAACACGGGAATTGCCCTGGCCTTCGTCGCAGCGGCAAAAGGGTACAAGATCATCTTGACCATGCCGGATACGATGAGTATTGAACGGCGGGCGCTTCTGAAGGCATTTGGCGCTGAAATTGTGTTAACGCCGGGTTCTGAAGGTATGAAAGGCGCCATTAGCAAGGCCGAAGAACTGGTAAAAAACACCCCGAATTCATTTATGCCACAGCAGTTCAAAAACCTTGCAAACCCAGAAATTCACCGCCAGACGACCGCCGAAGAGGTCTGGAATGACACTGACGGCAAGATTGACTTCTTCATAGGTGGCGTCGGCACGGGGGGTACCATTACCGGCGTTGGCGAGGTCCTCAAGAAACGAAAGCCGTCGGTCAAGGTAATTGCCGTGGAACCTGCGGATTCCCCGGTGCTTTCTGGAGGGAAGTCGGGGCCTCACAAGATACAGGGTATCGGCGCCGGCTTTGTCCCGGAAGTGCTTAATACGAAAATTGTCGATGAAATTATTACGGTTAAAAATGAGCAGGCATTTGCTGTTGCGCGCCAATTAGCGCGGGAAGAAGGCATTTTGGTGGGCATTTCGTCTGGTGCAGCAGCATTTGCAGCATTACAGGTGGCTGCAAGACCGGAAAACACAGGGAAATTGGTCGTCGTGATGTTGCCGGACACCGGCGAGCGATATCTATCCACCGTTTTGTTCAATGAACTATAATGTTTGACCGTATAAAAGAAGACGTCAATGCCGCCTTTCAAAACGACCCTGCGGCAAGAAGCAAGCTTGAAGTGCTCTTGTGCTATCCTGGCGTGCACGCACTGTGCTTGCATCGGATAGCGTACTTTCTGTGGAAAAAAGACTGGATACTGCTCTCCCGCTTCATTTCGCATCTCAACCGGTTTTTGAGTGGAATAGAAATACATCCTGCCGCGGAGATAGGGCGGGGCGTTTTTATCGATCATGGTATGGGTGTTGTTATCGGTGAAACATCCGTGATTGGCGACGGATGTCTTATTTACAAGGGCGTCGTCCTCGGTGGCACAACTACGGAGAAGGTCAAAAGACATCCAACGTTGGGGAAAAAGGTTACCGTTGGCTCAAACGCCTGCATCCTTGGCAATATAGTAATCGGTGATTGCGCGCGTATCGGCTCCGGCTCCGTGGTGGTAAAAGACGTCCCCCCTCATGCAACCGTGGTGGGCGTGCCGGGGAAGATTATTGAGCGCCAGAAAAAAGGTGATAATAGCGCCATGCTGGATCACGGGCAATTACCTGACCCCATTACCGAGGTACTCCGTGTCGTTTTGCGGGAAAATCAAAAATTAAAGCAACGCATCAACAAACTGGAAGAGGTCTCACATATTCCCCATAAAGAAGAAGATGACTTCCTCTCAGATGCGGAATCGAAGGTCATGGCAATATTTATGAAAAATTATAAAGATGGGGATGGCATCTAAACATATACGTAGGGACACGGCGCCCGTGTCCTTGAGTGTGAATACAAATCAGTTGCCGAAAGGCCTAATTAAATGTATAGGAATTTCAATGCAACAGTAGGGCGACCCTTTAGGGTTGCCACCCCAGATGCGTGTTCAAACAGTAGCAAGGCTAAAGCCTCGCCCTACGTATAAACAGAAAAAAGTCGCCGAAAGGCCTAATTAAACGTACCGGAATTTCAAAGCTGTTGTAGGGACACGGTGCCCGTGTCCTTTTACGTGTGAACACCAATAAGCCGCTGAAGGCCTAATTTAAGGACTCTGTATTTATGTCAATCAAAGGATACGTAGACTACAAGAGAAGGGAATTTTGTAATGACGTAAAGTGTTCGATTCAGATGGATCTGAACGCGCAAAAAGAGGGAACCGCGGAGTATGAAATGATACGAAACATCTGCAAAGATGATTGTAAATGTACCACCTATCAATTCCATCATTGGTTGATAGGGAAAGGGTATTTAATTGTCAGGCCTGAAAAGCCTTCGGGGAGTTGTTAACATTTTTACAGGAGGAGTGAAGTCGTGGATTGGGGAATGGAAAATCGTTTGTCTCAGATCATCAAGCCTGATGGTCATTGTATGTTTTTACCTATCGACCATGGGTATTTTCAAGGACCTACTTCAAAACTGGAAAAACCGGGAGAGACAATAAAACCGATCATTGATTATGCCGACGCGCTTTTTTGCACCCGTGGAGTTCTGCGCGCAGCAATAAACCCGCAGGGCAGCAAGCCTATCATACTCAGGGTATCGGGCGGCACCAGCATGGTTGGGAAAGACCTGGCCAACGAGTGTATTACCACGTCAATCGAGGATGCTATTCGCCTGAACGTTTCGGCGATAGGGCTTTCGGTTTTCATTGGAAGTGATTATGAGCATCAGACGCTGAAGAGTCTGGGAAAGCTCGTTAATAAAGGGGAAAGATATGGTATCCCGGTAATGGCCGTCACTGCAGTTGGCAGAGAAATGGAAAAACGGGACGCCCGTTACCTCGGCCTCTGTTGCCGCATTGCTGCCGAGCTGGGCGCCAAGGTGGTAAAGACTTACTGGTGTGAAGATTTTGAAAAGGTCACCGGCGGCTGTCCTGTGCCGGTAGTTATGGCTGGCGGTCCGAAAACGAATTCAGACCTTGAGGTGTTTGAATTTGTTTACGACGGGATGCAGAAGGGTTCCATCGGCGTAAACCTCGGCAGAAACATCTGGCAAAATGCGCATCCGGTAGCCATGATTAAGGGGTTGCATGCAATTATCCACGGGAATGCTACGGCAATAGAGGCAAACGAGTTGTTCGTTGCGGAAAAGAAGAAAGTGCAAAAATAGTGTTTGCGGTCAGCCGTCCTTACAGGACTAAAAATCACGGCATATAGTCCCACCGATAAATCGGTGGGACTATTTCCATCTGTCCCTATGGGGCAAAACACAAATTTCTAAAACGCCAGCTTGTTTCAATAACAGAAATTCCATTTCCGTCTGAAGCAAAACAGTTGGGTGGAAAAGGATCATGACTACAAAACGCAATAATGTCCACATCACATCTTCACCTCCTCAACATTTCTCGACATGGCAGCAGATGGATTCCCCTGGAATTACCGGCATTTAGCATCTGGTTACATCGTTACGGGTTGAGGATGAATTGTGAGTTGGAAACGTCCGTGGCTGGAAAGAGTCCCGCGACCCAAGGTTCAGTTTCTCTCCAGTGAAGAACGTGAGCGACTTCTGAATGTATTTAAAAAAGGGAATATGACATAAAAAACGAATGGTAATTCCGTAGGAAATTTTGCATTATGATAAAAAGCAGTCTCTGGAAACGCATGGTTTTTGGTTATGCGGTTATTGCCCTATTTATGCTGGTGATGAACTTCTACTTGATCTTTCGCCTTAACCACCTCAATAAGCACTCGGCGTCGATTATGAGGAGTGACATCCCTTATATGGAAAACAGCGAAAAGCTGTTTGACATCCTCCTGGAACAGGTGAAAAATGAAAAAAAATATATCATAACCGGAGACCATGCCTTTTTAGACCTTTTCCAGGATAAAAAACGGGATTTTGACAAACGGCTTAAATTTTTGGACGAAACGGCAACGGACGCGGAAAGCCGGCCGTTTGTCAACCAGTTGAAAAATCTTTATCACGAGTACGTTGCCATGGTCTCCAGGGAATTTCTTCTGGTGGGTGGAGACGAAAACGCTTCTCCTGACCTACGTTACGAACATGAAAAGAAGAAGAAATTCGACCAGTTAACCGAATCGATCAATAAGCTGATTGTAACCCAACAAGCAGCGTTAATTAAAAAGATTGAATTGTTTCAAAAGACCGTTCGTAAATCCACCCAAATATCCACTGCCATAACGGGCTTTGCGGTGCTGTTTGGGGCAATATTTGCCTACTTTTTTACCCGCAGTATCTGTTATCCGATAAAGGTGATAAAGGATGCAACGGACGGTATTGCGCAAGGGAATTTGGATTGCCATATAAAGGTGGTATCCAGGGATGAAATTGGAATGTTGGGACTTGCCTTTAACAACATGTGCGACAGGCTTAAGGAGCTTGACCGGATGAAGGCGGAGTTTATTTCCAACATCTCTCATAACCTGAAAACCCCTTTAACTGCTATCCGAGAGGCCAACGAACTTATGATCGATAAGGTTGCGGGGCCGGTATCTGCGCAGCAGGTCAGGCTGCTCACCATTGTAAAAGAAAGTACCCTTCGGCTTATTATGATGATCAACGACCTTCTGGATATTTCAAGGGTCGAAGCCGGTTTAATGAGATACAACTTCCAGATCACGATGATTAAGGATGTAATACTGAAAAGTATTCATGAGATTCGGTTATTGGCGGAAAGTAAGAATATCAAGATTCAGTATGTAAATGGAACTCCCGTGCCAGAGGTAGTCCTGGACCGCAATAAAATTGCGCAGGTCATGGATAACATCTTAAGCAACGCCATCAAATTTACGCCGTCGGGCGGCATGATAACGATAACACATAACGAAGTAGCGCCTTCCGGCGCCGCGCATGTTTCACTGGAGCAAAAGCGCATTAATAACGTCAATTCTTTCGTGCAAGTCAGCATATCGGACACGGGCATCGGAATCCCGGTTGAATATCATCAAAAGATATTTGATAAATTCCAGCAGGTTGACAATAAAGGCATTGGAGGCATGAAGGGCACGGGGCTGGGGCTTTCCATAGCCAAGCATGTTGTTCTCGACCACGGGGGTAATATTTGGGTAGAAAATAATAACGGGAAGGGCAGTACCTTCCATTTTACCCTGCCCTGCAAGGTTGATTACGGCCAAAACCTATAAAGCATCTTTGTTTTTCATTGGAAAATCTACAGGGGAGTAAATATGGTGAATAGGATAAAAACAATAAAGGGTGGTTTGTTCCTGGCGGTTATATTTCCACTGCTGCTTCTGGGCGCCGGCTGCGTCAGCACTGCGGAAATCAAAACCATCAGCGCTGATATTCAAGATAATAAAAATATGATTAGCGACCTCCTTGACCGCCTTTCTGCAAAAGACCAGGAGATCGGAAGGCTTCATGACAAGCTCAATGCTGCTACCATGTCCATTGAAAATCTTAAAAAAGATATTGAACAGCTCCGTGAAGTGGACGTGCAGATGGAGGAGAAGAAGAAAGAGGTTGATATCCAAATAGAAGCAACCATACCGGAGGACGTGCTAGGGACGCCCGCTGGAACTGATTCGGTAAGTATTGAAGAGCCGTCCGAAAGTTTAAAGTAAGAAAACACCGGCATCTCGCGCCTGTTGGGTGCATTCCCTCATTTTTGTACATGTGCATTTTGTCCCGTAGGGACAGATGGAAATAGCCCACCGATTTATCGGTGGTAATTTTAGTCCCGGAGGGACGGTTGGCGGCACTGACGTTTACAGCCGACCTTATGAAGCTTTTTTATCCGCAACCGCGAATGAACACAATTTAACGCGAATACACTAATCCATGCGCAATGAAAAAATATTAGTAATCGATGACGACGCCCACATCCTGGAAGTCATTCAGATGCGGTTAAGGGCGTGGGGGTATTCCGTGTTAATCGCAAGTACCGGAAAGGAGGCATTGGCTGCGCTATCCGCTGAGGTATTCAACCTTGCGATTGTTGATTTGCGCCTGGAAGACGAGAGTGGTCTTGAGCTGATGGAAGCGCTTCTCTGCCGTTCCCCGAACCTTCCCATCATCATATTGACGGCGCACGGAAGCATTGAAAGCGCCGTTGAGGCCATGAAGCGGGGGGCTTATAGCTATCTCACCAAACCATTCAACAGCGAAGACTTATTGCTCCATATCAAAAATGCGCTTGAAAAACAGCGGCTTACCGAGGAGGTGGAACAACTTCGAAGGCAACTCAACAAGCAGCAAAAGGGTAAACCCATTATCGGCAAGTCACCGCAAATCCAGGAAATACTTGGAAAAATCTCCAGGATATCCCAAACAGACAGTATTGTTGCCATCTACGGGGAAAGCGGTACGGGGAAGAATCTCGTGGCAAGGACGATTCATCACAACAGTTCCCGCGCCGATGCGCCATTTATCACCGTAAATTGCTGCGATATGTCTGATGAATTACTGGAAAATGAATTGTTTGGGCAAGCAAAGGCGTCCTCTAAAAATGCCGGTAAACCAATGGACGAGCTTTTTAAGCAGGCCGACGGCGGCACACTTTTTTTTGACGGAATCGATAAGATATCCCTATCTTTGCAAATTAAATTATTAGATGTATTGCAAGAAAACGAATTCAAGCCAATGGGGGGTACAAAGAAAGTTAAGATCAATGTCCGGTTCATCTTTTCCTCCGATACGAACTTGCAAGAGGCCGTAAATAACGGGACGTTTCGAAAGGATTTATTTTATAAAATCCACGTTGCGCCGGTCTACCTTCCGCCCATACGGGAAAGAAAAGACGATATCCCATTGCTGTCCACCTACTTTTTAACGGATTTTCGTGAGGCACTAAAAAAGAACATCATCGGGTTTACCCCGGCGGCCATCCAGCGGATGCTCCTCTACGACTGGCCCGGCAATATACGTGAACTGCAAAACAAGATAGAACACGCGGTTATCATGACCAATAAAGACGTTATTACAACGGAAGACATTTTTACCGATACCAACATGCTAAAAAACGCCTTTAATTCCTATAAAGACGCCAAGGAAAGATTTGAGCGCGAGTATCTGGAAAACCTTCTCAAGCTTTGCAAGGGGAACATTACAAGCGTATCAAAGATGGCAAAGCGCTACAGGGCGGATATTTACAAGTTGGTGAAAAAACACAACATTAATACGGACAGCTACAAAAACGAATAGATTTTCTTTGTCATGCTATTCGATGTGTATGTATTTGCATACAGTGTTTTGTGATGGTTGCGGGAATTTTCTTGCAATAATAGCCTGTAAATAATAATATGTTCGTCAGTGGTTGTGTGCTATACCGAAAACGTTTTCGGTGACATGACCTCGGTTCCTTGAAATTGTTGTCAGGAGGAGTAGGAAATGTTGAAGAAGATTGGTTTGGGTCTTGCTTTTGTTGGCGCATTGATGATCACCGGTGTTGGCAGCATGGTAGTTAAGTCAGCCGTTGCAAATGAAGCAAAGAAGGAAGAGAAGAAGGACGAGAAGAAGAAGGAAGAGAAGAAATAATTGGCTTTATGAAGTCAGGGTGTTATACTGGGAATGTCCCTGGTGGCTTGGCTTTGGTATCTTAAAGGCGTAAGGAGAAGAAAGAAATGTTGAAGAAAATTGGTTTAGGTCTCGCTTTTGTTGCAGCATTGTCAATCACGGGTGTAAGCGGCATGGTAGTTAAGTCAGCAGTTGCAAATGAAGCAAAGAAGGAAGAGAAGAAGGACGAGAAGAAGGACGAGAAGAAGGCCGAAAAGAAGTAATTGTTGTACCTGTGTATGTGAAGTCAAGATATTATACCGGGAACATTCCTGGTGGCTTGGCTTTGGTTCCTTAATGGTGTAAGGAGAAGAAGTACATGTTGAAGAAAATTGGTTTAGGTCTCGCTTTTGTTGCAGCATTGTCAATCACTGGTGTAAGCAGCATGGTAGTTAAGTCCGCAGTTGCATCAGACGAGAAGAAGGAAGAGAAGAAGGACGAGAAGAAGGCTGAAAAGAAGTAATTGATTTCCATAAATTTATGAAGTCAGGATGTTATACCGGGAGTGTCCCGGTGGCTTGGCTTCGGTTCTGTAAAGGTGTAAGGAGAAGAAGTACATGTTGAAGAAAATTGGTTTAGGTCTCGCTTTTGTTGCAGCATTGTCAATCACTGGTGTAAGCAGCATGGTAGTTAAGTCCGCAGTTGCAAATGAAGCAAAGAAGGAAGAGAAGAAGGACGAGAAGAAGGCTGAAAAGAAGTAAGGTAGGCTGATAGGTTATCACCTGCGTACTTAGACGTTAAAGGGTAAGGCCATTGCGATGTTGCAATGGCCTTACTTGTTTATGCAAATACCGGCAACTTTTAGAAAAGTAGCCTTGTTGTTTTTATCGTATCGATCATTTTGTCATAGTGTTCACCGTAACTATGCAATTTTATCGTTCTTTCGTGGTTTGAAACGAGTGATAAGGTTATCTTCAGGTGTTTTTCCGGTAGGCATTCCGACACCTTATCTGCCCATTCTATAATAGCCACGCCGTTGCCGTAAATCACCTCGTCACTTCCAAGATCAAACATCTCCTGAGTACCTTTTAACCGATAGACGTCAAAGTGATGGATAGGGATGCGTCCCTCATATCTGTGCATCAGGGAGAATGTAGGACTTTTTACGGCGCGTTTATCCGTCACGCCCAATCCCCCGGCAATACCCTTCACAAGGGTTGTCTTCCCCGCACCCAATTCCCCCACCAAAGCAATAACGTCTCCCGGCGCCAATAACGCGCCTAGCAGATTGCCAAGCCGTAACGTTTGCTCAACGTCCGTACTTTCAAAAATGAATTCGTTTTCTTCCACGGATAATACTATTTCCCTGTTTTATGATGTAAGATGCTCATATCCATGTGGTCTTATGCGGCGTATCTTTCCGTCCGCGTATTTCATCCGGATGCCTTTTCCATTCACAATCTCTCCA
Source organism: uncultured candidatus Brocadiaceae bacterium (assembly GCA_964355695.1). GTDB lineage: Bacteria > Planctomycetota > Brocadiia > Brocadiales > Brocadiaceae > JACVXV01. The sequence continues at coordinate 5,558 of CAYHFB010000014.1, read as the reverse complement.
ATACACCGTATCCCCTCAATCAAACCGGATGATAAGACCCTTTTGGCCTGCCCCTTTGATACGGTCAACAATAGTTCGTAGTCCTCACCGTCGGACAACGCATGGTGAAGTGGCGTGTATCCGGTTTTTTTTGACAGTTCTATAGCCGCCTGAGAAATGGGGATTTGGACTTCGTGGAGCATTGCGCCCGTCTGGCTTTCTTCCAGGATATGGTTTAAATCTGCTGTCAGCCCATCGCTGATGTCTATCATGGCATGGAGGGTAAAATTTTTATTTAAAATAACACCCTCCTGTTGCCGTGGTTCAAAACAAAGGTGTTTCCCCAGTATCGAACCCCCGAACTCCCCCGTTACCAAAATCACGTCTCCTGCCTTTGCGCCCGAACGTCGGATGGGCTTTAGCCCCCCATCGTTCCCCAACATAGTAACATTGATACATAATGGGCCACGGCCACTGATCGTATCACCGCCTATAATCTCAATGTTGTATTTATCCGTGAGACTCCACATACCTTCGTAGAGTTCTCTTGCTGATTTTTCGGTGGTGTGGTACGGAAAACATAGAGAAATCACTGCAACCGTAGCCTGGCATCCCATAGCCGCCACGTCACTGATACTACACGCAATAGCCTTCCTGCCAACATCGCGCATAGCGCATTTTTTGAGGTCAAAGTGCGTGCCGTCCACCAGCATATCGGTAGTAATAAGGCATAGCTTGTCCGGAGAAACATCTATCACCGCACAGTCATCACCTATACCGAGAAGGGTACCTTTACGCCTTCTCTGCCGTTTTCGAATCCATTGTATAAATGAAAATTCACCCATAAGACACCTTGCGAATAAAATGAAAATTTCTACACATTACATTTCTCCTTCGACAACTGTTCATACTATAGCATCCGTTGAAAATGAATGCAAAACCAAAACATCCCCGTACGCCAACTCCTCCACAAGCAGTTTCCGACAGCAGACTTAAAAGAAAATGGTTGTACCATTTTGAATATGCTTGACATACGATTAATTAGTTACTAGAATCGAAATATCGCAGAAAAACCTGAAAAATTGTCCGATTGGAAAACAAAAAACAAACATAACCGCCTGACTTACCACTAGTTAGGCTTTTTGATATCAGCAATTACCCCGTTGCGGTTTTCGATTACAATCAATCCTTAACCCGATGGGGGTACGATAGTTTTACACTATTTTTAATGAATAATATCTATGAGTAGAGCGCAATCACCTGTATTTTCTATTCCAACAAGCCGTATAGATGGGTTTCTTGCCGATAAAATTTGCTTTCGGGACGCCAAGGCCAGGACACCTCATCCGGCGCTTGTGTTGGAAAAGGATGCTCAGAATAACCACCACATGCAGGTGTGGGACAGATTCTTGCTGAAACATGAGTACCGGATTTCCAAAGATCAGGGCGAACGGTTCGTTGACGTCACAAATGACAACAACCTCATCCATCGAAAGGGAAACATTGTTCCCGGCGCAATGACCATTTCCAAAATCATACTCCCCCTTGAAATCCTCTTCCCGGAATTGGAGATATCTTCCGTAAATATAAAATTCACCGGTTCCGCCTATTATGGTGAAAGGGCGTGTAACCTGTTTTCATGGCAATTTGTCAGTAGCGACTATATCCAAATTGAGATAAAAACCTATCAGCAATCCCGGATAATCGCCACAGCAATCATCCTGGGAAAATTGCGGGCCGCAAATAAGCACTGCAAAGTAATTAACGAGGACATGGTAAATAAGGGGTGTTTCGCAAAGGTACGGGAATTTTTTGATACCCTTGAGATAAGAAGTGATTTTTACGTGAACAAGGAAGGGTACAAGGATTACACCTATCCGCTGGCCTACATCGCCTCGCTCCCCTCAGCAGAAATTGTAAACCAACTATCCGGGCAGGGCGGTATGATCAATATATTAAGGCTGGATTTCGGCAGTTATGAAAGAGTCCCCATCACCGGCGATAAATGTCCGGAGGTCAAACTTGCACAGGCAAAAAAGCGAAACACCTTTAACAAAATCATGACGGAGATTGCAGGTGGGCTCGTTACCTATTGCAGGGGACTTGCCATTGTAAATCCTATCGCCAAATTCCAAACCTCTGTGGAGCCGATACAGGATGCCGCCGAAAAACTCCTCCATTCACCGGACGAGACCCTTCCCCTTTGCGGCGTTAACGACGGATAAAAAAACGAGGTAACATTTCATCCGATATGCAAAAACGGCTGGAATACAATCGCCTGTTTCTACCTTAAAATGATGGGGGAAATCGTATCATGCCTGATGTGCCTATTACCAGGAAAAAAGTTATTATCATGGGGGCCGCAGGGCGGGACTTTCACAATTTCAACGTCTGCTTTCGAGATAATCCCGCTTATGAAGTCGTCGCCTTCACCGCTACACAAATACCTAACATTGCGGGGAGGCAATACCCACCATTGCTGGCTGGCAGGTTATACCCGCGTGGAATTCCTATCGAACCCGAACAAAAACTAGTCTCGCTCATAAAAGAATACCGCGCCGGCGAGGTGGTCTTTTCATACAGCGACGTATCGCACGAATACGTTATGCACAAGGCTTGTCTCGTAAATGCGGCAGGGGCGCAATTTACCCTTCTGGGGGCGCAGCAAACGATGGTGAAGGGGCAAAAGCCGGTAATTGCCGTCTGCGCCGTCAGGACGGGTTGCGGCAAGAGCCCTACGTCGAGGAAGGTCTGTGATATCGTCAAGGAAATGGGGAAGCGGGTGGTTGTTATAAGGCACCCGATGCCTTATGGCGACCTTGTAAGTCAACGATTGCAACGGTTCGCTTCGTATGATGACCTGAAGAAGCATAATTGCACCATCGAAGAAATAGAAGAGTATGAGCCCCACCTTGAACAAGGCACCGTTGTCTATGCTGGGGTGGACTATGAGGCGATTTTATCGGAGGCGGAACGCGAAGCGGATGTGATTGTGTGGGATGGCGGCAATAATGATACGCCTTTTTACCAATCGGACGTATTCATCACCCTTGTTGACCCTCACCGCCCGGGACACGAAATTACCTATTTCCCGGGAGAAACCAATCTCCTCCTGGCGGATGTTGTTATCCTGGGGAAAGAAGACTCTGCCAGCCCGGAAAACATAAGCCTGGTAAAAAAACACGTAAGGCAACTGAACGAAAAAGCTATTCTTGTGGATGCAACGTTGCCGATCACCGCAGAAAGGCCGGAACTCATACGGGGAAAACGCGTGCTGGTAATTGAGGACGGCCCAACCTTAACGCATGGCGGCATGGCCTTCGGCGCCGGAATGCTCGCTGCGGAAAAATTTGGGGCAAAGGAGATTGTAGACCCAAGACCCTACGCAGTGGGGTCCATTGCCGCAACGTACAAACACTTTCCCCACATCGGAAAAATCCTGCCCGCTATGGGGTATGGACTCTCTCAAGTTGAAGAGCTAAGAGAAACAATACACCGCACCCCCTGCGATGTAGTAATCATCGGCACACCCATTGATCTCAGAAAGATCATTTCCCTGGACAAACCCTCCACCCGTATTAGCTATTCCCTCTGCGAAACAAGCACCCCATCGCTCAAGGAAATCTTGGGAAAGATGCTTGGGAATTGTTTTTGTTTGACATCCACCTTGCTATGCAATAATATGCCTGAAATCATAGAATAATGATACGTCATAGCCCTTAATGGAACCAATGGCATACCCCCGTGTCCATGATGAACGCCCGCCGCCTGCCTGTGGCAGACATATCCGTGGCGGGCGCAAAAAGAGTATTAACCGAAGGTAGGAGAAATCCATGGCCGAAAATAACGAACTTGAAAAAACCCTGTGGGCCGCGGCTGACAAGCTTCGCAGTAATATGGATGCGGCGGAATATAAGCATATCGTCCTGGGGCTTGTTTTTCTGAAATACATTTCCGACGCGTTTAATGACCTCCATAACAAGCTGCAGGCTGGCAAAGGCGAATTTGAGGGCGCGGACGCGGAAGACGCCGACGAATATCTCGCCCACAATATCTTTTTCGTGCCAGAAAAGGCCCGTTGGCACTATCTGCAGGACAGGGCGAAAAAACCGGGAATTGGCAAACTGCTTGACGAGGCAATGGACGCTATTGAAAATATCAACGTCTCGTTAAAAGGCATTTTGCCGAAAATCTATGCCGACCCGGAGTTGAACAAACAGCGCTTGGGAGAACTCATCGACCTGATCGGAACCATCGGCTTTAATCAGGATGGACATAAGGCCAAAGATTTACTCGGACGTGTGTATGAATATTTTCTCGGCCAGTTCGCCGACGCTGAAGGCAAAAAAGGCGGGCAGTTTTGGACCCCGGTAAGTATTGTGAAACTCCTGGTAGAAATGCTCGAACCCTACAATGGCCGCGTGTATGACGGTTGCTCTGGAAGCGGCGGGATGTTTGTGCAGAGCGAAAGATTTGTCGAAGAGCATCGGGGCAATATCAAAGACCTTTCCATTTACGGGCAGGAATCCAACCCGACCACCCTGCGCCTTGCCAAGATGAACCTGGCTATTCGCGGGATTGACGCCCGCATAGAACTTGGCGATACGTTCCTGAACGATAAGCACAAAGGGCTGAAGGCCGACTTTATCCTCGCCAATCCGCCGTTCAATATCAGCGATTGGAGCGGCGATAAGCTTCGGGACGACGTCCGCTGGAAATACGGTGTGCCTCCGACCGGAAACGCCAACTACGCGTGGCTTCAGCACTTTGTCTCCAAACTCAGCCCCAGCGGAACGGCGGGTATCGTGCTTGCCAACGGCAGTATGAACAGCAATTCCGGCGGCGAGGGCGATATCCGCAAGAACATGATTGAAGCGGGGCTGATTGATTGCATGGTTGCCCTGCCTGCGCAACTTTTCTACAACACCATGATCCCCGCCTGCCTCTGGTTTCTGGCGCGCAACAAATCCAACGGCAAACTCCGCAACCGCTCCAACGAAATCCTCTTCATCGACGCCCGCAAGCTCGGCACTATGGTCAACCGCAGGAACAAGGAACTGAGCGGCGGCGATATCAAGCTCATTGCCCAAACGTACCACAACTGGCGCGGCAAAGACGGCAAGTACGAAGACAAGGCCGGTTTCTGCAAAGCTGCGACCATTGAGGAGGTAAAGAATAACAACTACGTGCTGATACCCGGACGCTACGTTGGGGCTGAAGAAGAGATAGACGACGGAATCCCCTTTGAAGAGAAAATGAGCGCGCTTACCGCGAAACTGGCGGAACAGTTTGCCAAGGGGAATGAGTTGGAAAAGACTATTCGTGAGAACTTAAAGGGGATTGGGTATGGGTTCTGAGACGCTTGATACTTTGACTCTGAACATTTACGACCTCGGTAAAACCATGCAAAGTCTTACCCGACGGGCTGAACTGGAATACTCAGCCGAAGTTGATGCCCTTATTCAATCGAATTGCCGTGATTCCGTGCGTATTGAGCGGTTGCTCGACGGCATCCTTGATTTTTGTTTTGATGCAGACATATTGCTTTTGTACAAAAAACTCTGCCGCTATTACTTCAA
>CAYHFB010000013.1:18321-20806 GCA_964355695.1 uncultured candidatus Brocadiaceae bacterium | reverse complement strand
GTGTTATGATGGCAGTTGGGGTCTAAGTTTTTTTTATTTCATGAGGTTGCCCTGGTAGTAGGTTCTCGTTGGGTTTCGTGCCTCAACCCAACCGACAGTAATTCATCTCCATCTTTGGCATCGTGGACGACGATTCCGTCCTCATCACCACCAACGTCAACGACCTGTTCGGCAAAAGAAAAATGGAAAGCGTCCAGTTTGAAAACCAGGTCAGGGCGAGGAACAGACTGCAATTTCTCGTCCCCCTGTCCATGTTCGTCGGTTTCCTCCTGATCTTCATGGCATTCAAATCCCTTCCGCAAACGATGTTCATCCTCTTAGCCGGGATTCCGATGGTCATTGCGTGAATGAATGGGGCGACATCTTGATTAGTGATTTCAAACGCAGGCTTAATCACTAAGCAAGGTGTGACCCCATCAACTGGAAATGGATGATTTGCAGAACTCATGCCGGACATTCATTTTGTTGTCAAGCTTTCCTTTAAAGCCGCTATCTCACGCCCGATTTCTTCCGCATCAGGGGACTTGGGGTTTAGCTTCAGGTATGTCAGATAGTCTTTCAGCGCTTCTTCGTATTTTCCACGGGACTTAAAGAGATTTCCTCTGTGGAGATAGGCCATGGGGTTGTAAGGAAAGTATTCTAGCGAGGTGTTGAAATCTACCAGTGCGTCGTCCGTCATTCCCAACTGGTATTTCATTTGGCCTCGTTCGTAATATACCCCTGCCAGCCGCGGACTCAATTCCAGTACCTTGTTGTAATCTTCAAGAGATTTCACTGCGTCGCCTTTTCCGCGGTACGACTTGGCCCTGATGTAGTAGGCAAATGCGTTTTTGGGGGTGTGTGTTATAAAGGCCGATATGTCCTGAATGGCCTCGTCGTAGCGCTGTGCGTCCGCATGGAGAATACCCCTTTTCATGTACAATTCCGTATTCTTCGGGTCGAGTTCCAGCGCCTTGTTGAAATCCGACAGGGATTTTTCCGGTTCGCCCGACTCCGCATAAGCCAGTCCCCGGTAGGCGTACGCCGCGGCGAACCTGGGATCCAGAGAAATGGCCTTGCTTAAATCGGCTATGGCCAAATCCGTCCTGTCTATCAATTTAAAGGCAACGCCGCGATTATAATAGGACAGAATGGACGCAGGGTACAGGGAAATAGCCTTGCTGTAATCCATAATAGCCTTGTCAATGTTTTCCCTGGCGGCAAAGGCAGAGCCGCGATTGTAATAGGCAGGGGCGTAGTCGGGGTTCAGGGCGATGGCCTTGTCGTAATCGTCTATCGCCTGCTCAATATCCTTCATTTTTTCATAAATCACACCACGATTACAAAAAGCCCCGGCATTATTTTCATGTAATCTTATGGCATAATTCGCGTCTTTCAGTGCTTGTCCCAAATCTCCCTTATCTTTTTGTATCATGGAACGGTTCAAATAAATATTAGCAATTACTTCGCTTCGGGAAAGATTTTTAAGATAACTCCCATTCTTGATACTTACCGGCGAGATGCGCTTTCCGGGCATGTTTACGTAGTAGCTGTCAGGGGTGGACATGCCGTTGTAACCCGTTTCTATGTTTCTGCGGAAATCACCGTCGTCGTACCTGACTAATAGATGTTCCGGGACGCTGACCCCGTGGATGGGCAATTGTAACCCTTCTGCAATGCAGAGGTAGAGGATAGAGAGTCCCACGCAGTTGCCAATCCCGGTGTCGAGTACCCGGTTTAATGACATGCATTCCAGGTCGCCCGTTTGAACGTACGTAAATTGAAGTTCGTTAAAAAGCACGCCGTTAACGGTTTTGATAACGCGTTCAGGCTCCGTTTCGCCGTGGAGGCTTATCCTGACATTTGCAATAATCTCATACAGTTTTTTGAGATAAAATTCGACGTCAATTTCCGGATAGGATTCTTTTGCAATCGTTAAGGCCATTTCCGCAATGCCTGGCTCACACGCATTTTCTCCCCAAACCGGCGTTGGAAGCAGATTGCCGGCGAACAAACACGGCAAAGCCGTGTGGCCCATCAGTAGGAATTGGCAACTATAAATGATCAAGATAATGGAGAAGGATTTTTGGGATAAATAACGCATTGTCTGAATGGGCGGCCTGAACTCTGCCATGGAGCGCAGACAAAACGGACGGAATGAATTATTTTTTTAAGAAGGCAAAGAAAACGGCGACAAGGACGCCCATGATGGCGGCAAATTGACCGATCCAGAAAATGAACATCCACTTTATAAGTTCTGATTTCGTGCTGGATATTTCTTTGTTCAGTTCGGTCTTAACGTTACCGATTCTTTCACTTAACCGCACCTCAACGCCAGCAATTTCATCCTTCAATTCGGCTTTAACGCTTGAGATTTCTTCTTTCAGTTCAACTTTAACGCTGGATATTTCTTCTTTCAGTTCAGCTTTAACGCTTGAGATTTCTTCTTTCAGTTCAGCTTTAACACTGGATATTTCTTTGTTCAGTTCGGTCTTAACGTTACCGA
>CAYHFB010000013.1:0-18221 GCA_964355695.1 uncultured candidatus Brocadiaceae bacterium | reverse complement strand
TAACGTTACCGATTCTTTCACTTAACCGCACCTCAACGCCAGCAATTTCATCCTTCAATTCGGCTTTAACGCTTGAGATTTCTTCTTTCAGTTCAACTTTAACGCTGGATATTTCTTTGGTCAGTCCAGTCTTAACGTTACCGATTCTTTCACTCAATCGCACCTCAACACCCGCAATATCCAATTTCAGGACAGTGCGTATTTGGGAGGCTTCTGCAATCAGTCGTTTTTCAAAGAGTTCGCCCGACAATTTCAGGGTGTGTGACTGGGCGCTCTCCTCGACAACACCAAGGATATGAACGAGGGCATCGGCACCCTTTTCGGTAAGTTTTTCTTGTAGGATTTTGGGAATAGTAATGATAGCCATAACCTTAAGGTACCAAATTTACCGTATCTTGTCAAGTGCTGGTTACCTGGTAAAAACAATTCTCCCGTTCGACAAACCAGCCCTACTGCGGCCTGCATATTACCCCTCAATACGCATGCTTGTTAACAAAACCCCGCCATACGGTATGCCAGAGAATCTTGATATCAAGGCTTAGTGACCAGTTTTCAATATAGTACAGGTCGCATTCGATGCGCTTTTCCAGCGAGGTGTTGCCGCGCCAGCCGTTAACTTGCGCCCAGCCCGTAATGCCCGCCTTCATCTTGTGCCTCAGCATGTACTTGGGAATCGTGTCTCGAAAATTTTGGATAAATACCGGTCGTTCAGGGCGGGGGCCGACGATGCTCATATCCCCCTTCAACACGTTGAAAAACTGTGGAAGTTCGTCCAGGCTTGTCTTTCTCAGGAATTTGCCGATTTTTGTGCGCCGGGGGTCGTCCTCCTTTGTCCAAACGGGACCCGTTATTTCTTCTGCATTTACCGGCATGGTTCTGAATTTAAGCATGGTAAACACCTTGCCGTCCAATCCCATCCTCTCTTGCCTGAACAATATCGGGCCGCGCGATGTGAGCCTTACCAGGAGCGCCACCGCCAACATAACCGGCGCTGCAGCGGCCAATATCGACAAGGCGTAAATAACGTCTGACACCCTTTTTATAACGAGATTCCATCCATAAAGAGGGGTGTCCCGAAGGCTGATGAGGGGCATCCCCTCCAGTTCGCTCACGCTGCCCCGTAGGGTAACGAATTCGAACAGGTCCGGTAAGACAACAATATTGACCATTTCGTCGCCAATCCAGTTCAAGATATCCCTGATCTGGTGGTGGAAATGGAAAGGTAGCGCGATAAAAACCATATCGACTCCGTACTCGACAATCAGGTTGCGGACGTCAGGGTATCTCCCCACCACCTTTATTCCGTGTATTTCTTTGACGACGTCCTGTGTGTCGTCTGCCAGAAAACCCATAACCTGTATGCCCAGGTCGGGATGTTTCCGTAATTTGGTTGCCAGGTCCTGCCCTATTTTATCCGCCCCGATGATCAGGGCATATCGCTGGTTATATCCCCTCAGTCTTAAAATTCGCAGTAATTCACGAAATAAGATACGCGTCAAACTGAGGAAAGTAATATTGATCAGCCAGAAGCAAAAGAAGGCCAACCGGGAAAACTCGTATTGTTGAAAGAGGTAGGTTAATGCAATGAGAAGTAATGTAGCCGCCGAAGAGGCCTTCGCAATGTCCAGCACCTCGGAAATCCACGTTGATATCCTTCGGGGACGGTACAACCCAAAGAACCGAAAGACCATTCCCCAAAGGGGGATCATGAAAATCAAAAGGATCAGGTAGACGGTAAAGGAGGGGATTCCTTTATGGACGGGGAGAATTCCTGCATGAAAGCGCAGGTGATAGGCAAGCATCCACGATAGGGAGAGGGTAATCCAGTCAACAAGGAGCAATAGAGATTCGAAAAATCTGCTGTGTTGCTTTAGCATAAGAGTTTTTCAACAAACAGTTTCATTTTTTCTTTGAATACCAGACGGTCAAAACCCTCGGCATGTTTCCTGATAAGCAGCGGATCGAAGAGGTTCTTTTGCTGTTCAAAGAACCTGACGGCTGCCATCAAAGACGCGGGGGTTTGGTCTGTAAAAAACACCCCGGTCGGCGTTTCCGGCGGTTTACCCATTTCTCCGTAACCGACCTTGTGCGTGGCGTATATTCCAAGCACGGTTTCCAGCGCCCCGCCTTTTGCAAAGGCAATTACCGGCTTTCCACATGCCTGCGCCTCCAGCGGAACAATGCCGAAATCCTCTTCACCGGGGAAGATCAGCGCCTTGCATCCCCGGTAATATGATCTTAATGATTCGTCCGATTGCCAACCGACACACTGCACGTGCTTCTTCGTCATGCCCCTGATCCGTTCTTCATCCTGACCGCTTCCGGCAATAATGAGCGGCAACCCCAGTTGTTCAAAGGCTTCCACGGCAATATCTATCCTTTTGTAAGGGGCAAATGCGGAAACGAGCAGATAGTAATCCCCCTTCCCGTGGCTTTCCAACGGTGTAAAAAATGAGCAATCCACGGGTGCATGGATAACATCCGCAGGTCTCTTGTAATATTTTTCTATCCGTTTGGCCACATGGTGAGAGTTGGCAATAAAATAATCCACCCGGTTGCTGGAGGTCACGTCCCACATCCTTAAATAATTTGCAATAAGCGGCATCAGAAGTCGCGAGACCAATCCCTTGTTATCTCCGCCAAAATAGGTGTTGTACTGGTCCCACACGTACCGCATGGGTGTGTGGCAATAACAGACATGAACGGCTGACTGCGGGGACAACGCCCCTTTTGCCACACAGTGGCTGCTCGACAAAACTACGTCATAATTACTGAGGTCAAATCCCTCTACGGCGAGTGGAAACAGGGGCAGGAAGGAGCGATAACGCCTTTTAGCCAGCGGGATCTTTTGCAGAAAGGAGGTACGGATACGCATCCCTTCAATTATTCTGGAAACTGAGCCGCGAATGTGAATGAGGGTAAAAATGTCTGCGTTAGGAAAGATTTCACAAAAGACCTCTAAGACCTTTTCCCCGCCTCGCATTCCGGTAAGCCAGTCGTGAATAATTGCAACCTGCACGGCGTGTTCTCTTCTTTTGGGGGATATTTTAAAATTGATTATCTCACGCGCTCACGGGCTGGGGTACTTAAGCCCACCGGTAGTGATTCCTTCGCAAGCCTTAAGCATCCCTTGCTTTTTAACCATACATAAACAGCAGCCGATTTCATAAGTGCCCTCGACCTGCCGTACGTCACCAGTATCTTAATCATGAAGCATACCTTTACCACCATCATAAGGATGAGCGGTGAAATCAAGAGCAGTGCCTTTGGTTTAGACGTCTCAATTGCAAGATACCGGCTTGCCGTGTTTAAGAAATAGGCCATGGTGGCAAAAGTAGCAAGGAAAATAAGCCCAATCTTTATTGCCATGAAGGCAACGGCGCTGTTTATGAAAACGGATTTATACCGCTCCTTGAAATTGCGGGCGGCTATTGCGCATCCGGCGTATTTTTTCTGGAAAAAAAGAGCCACGTTTGTCGTTTTGAAGTTCATACGTATTCCTCGTTTAAATAGCGGAAAGACGATGGTGGTATTGCTTTTGGTAATAGTCCTTAAACTCACCGCTCTTTAACGGCTTCCACCAAGCCTCATGATCTGCGTACCATTGTATCGTATCTTTCAACCCATTTTCAAATGTAATTTGTGGTTTCCATCCAAGAGACTGCGCCTTTGAGCAGTCAAGGGCGTACCGGCGGTCGTGGCCTTCTCTATCCTTTACATGCTCAATCAGCGACGTGTCCCTGTCAAGCCTTTCAAGGATAAGGCGTGCCGTATCAATATTGTATTTCTCATTACCACCCCCAATATTGTATACCTCACCGGCCTTCCCGTGTGTTATGAGAAACTCTATACAGGCGCAATGGTCGTCAACATGAATCCAGTCCCTTATCTGCCTTCCGTCTCCATATAAGGGAAGTTTCTTATGTTCTATTGCATTGGTGATAAAAAGGGGAATAAACTTTTCCGGATATTGATTGGGGCCGTAATTGTTGGACGCCCTTGTTATTATAACCGGCTGTTTATAGGTTACCCAATACGAATACGCAAGTCTGTCTCCCCCGGCCTTGCTTGCCGAGTAGGGATTGCTCGGATTTAAGGCGTCCGTTTCCTTAAATGTACCCTGGTGGGCAGTTCCGTAAACCTCGTCGGTGGATATCTGGATAAATTTTTTAACCTCGTAACGTCTCGACGCCTCAAGCAGGACAAAGACGCCCTTCATATCCGTATCAATAAACTCGCCTGCGCTCAGGATACTCCTGTCAACATGGGTTTCCGCCGCAAAGTTAACAATAGTATCGATCCCTTCAACCGACAAGATATGCTCAACCATTTCATGGTTGCAAATATCGCCTTTATAAAACTTGAATTGTTTAGACTTTTTCGAATCTCCTGTAATATCCTTCAGATTTTCAAGGTTTCCCGCGTAAGTTAACTTATCAAGCACAACAACCTTGTGGCCTTGATTTACCATGCGACGAGCAAAGTGGCTTCCAATAAAGCCAGCGCCGCCTGTAACAAGTATCGTCATATAATATTCCCTAATGCCCTATTCAAAAATTTCTTGTACGTCAGTATCAAAGCCTTGTATTACGGACGAAGACAAACGAGACGCTTCTCCTGCCTCGCCTGCACTGCAACTTCTGCCCAAAAACGCACCCGCTTTTAAATTAAATACCTCAACGGTTTCCTGTACAGGATCGACAATCCAGTATTCAAGCACCCCATGTTTTATATACAGCTTCTTTTTTATACCCAAGTCCCTCCTGGATGTGCCTGGCGACAATATTTCAATAAGCAAATCAGGTGCGCCCTGAATATTATTTTTTGTGATAATTTTTTTATTTTTATTGGATACAAAAATAATATCCGGCTGAACAATATCCTCTTCGGAGAAGAGTACATCAAAAGGCGCGCAATAAACATAACCAAGCTTGTTTTTTCTGACATAATTAAATATGCAATTGAAAATATAACCCAAAATATGTTGATGTGCTTCATTGGGGGAAGGTACCATAAACAATTCTCCATCAATAATCTCGTATCGTTTATCATCCGAAAGCTGAAGATAATCTTGATAATTGAACTTAATGGCTGTTTGCATAATAGGCGTCCTTTAAACGATAGACCTGAATAAAGTGTACCCCATTGTCTAGACAATTATTATCGTTTGTTTTAAATTAGGCCTTCGGCAACTTATTGGTGTTCACGCGTAAAAGGACACGGGCACCGTGTCCCTACATTGAAACGCCTATACATTAATTAGGCCTTCGGCAACTTACATTCGCGCAACCGAGACGGTTGCGCTACCGGTTTGAAATTCCTATGCATTAAATTACGTCGCCTGCGGCGACCGCATTTGTAGCGCAGGCGGGACGCCTGCGCTACCGACAAGATCGGTTTGAAATTCCTGTACATCAAGAGAGTGCTTCGAAAAGGCAATATTTATTGCTTCTGCAGCGCGGTCGCTCAGGGTATCGGGTTGCCAAGCCCTTTGCGCTCAATAATCTCAATGGCGGATTGCCGGATGGGTAAGCCACCTGTCTTTTCAATGAGTATTACCACGGAAAGGCGACTGCTGATCAGTTTCCATAATACTTGAAAATATGCTATGGCATCACAAACTCATGTTTCGGATGTTTCACACACAAGACCGGGCAGGGTGCTTTTCTCACAACTTTTTCCGCCGTGCTTCCCAGAAGCACGTGTGAGATGCCCGTCCTGCCGTGGGTGGCAATGGTTATCAGGTCAACTTTGTATTTTTTGGCAGCCTTGATAATCTCCAGGTACGGCGTTCCACGAATAATGATGTTCTCTACCTGCAATTTTCCCATGAACTGCTTGGGTACCAACCGTTGGATATTCTTTTTGGCCTCCCGCTCCATGTCGTCGTATATTTGCGCTATGGGGTACGTGGCCTCCTCCGTTCCAACAGGGATGCAGAATTCCTGGATGACGTGGAGGATGTAAAGTTTTGCCTTACGCTCTAGGGCAAAATCCAAGGCGTACTTCAATGCCTGTTTTGAACAATCGGAGAAATCCGTGGGCAGTAAAATCTTTTTTATTTTTATCATATCCTGACACTCCTCAATAAATCAGCGCTTTTTCCGTCTGTGCTCGTGTGTGCGGCAGACAACCGCTATCCCAAATAGTTACGGCGTTATCTCTTCCACGCTACGCGCATGAATTTCGCATTTTCATGTTTTTTGTACTCGACCGTCCCGCTGTATGCCTTGAATACGGCCGCGCCTATGCGTTGAGCCAGCTTTGCAGAGGTAGTAAATATCTCAAGGTCTCCCTTTTTTTCCTCAATCTTCATAATTCTTTTTAAAGGATTGTAGCTCTTTGAACGGGTGTCTTCGTTGTGGATAAGGTTCATAATCTCTTCTTTGTGATCCTTAAGAAAATCCCCTTTCAACGTCACCACGCCGTTGGGGACGTTTTCTTTGGTCTTTTTGCATGCAGGGCAGGTTACCCAGTTGACGTTTTTCAGCACTTTTTTTTCTTTATAAAGCTTGGCGTCAAGGAACCACTTCTTCTTTTGGTAAACGGCCGTGCAGCCATCACAAATAGAGGTTGCAGCCAGCCCCTTTCCTTTTGAAGGCAAATAGGGGTCGTTCTCCGAGTGGATTTTGTTTCTCGTGTGCGTTCCAACTGATCTTGGGATTTTCATAAGATAATTTATCCTTTCATTTAAACAAGTGACTGGTAATAATTCGACTTGCTAAAATAAACATCCGATACGTCCTTTACGTTAGAGCAGGGGCATGCTGCAATGCGCTCCATCACTGGCAGGCTGGTAAAGCCCTGCAGGGCATTCTACTGATATACACGGTAATCAATGTCAGGGAATAAATTATTCTTGTTTTCGATGTCTGAAAGCCATTGTGTGTCGATGGTGTTGGATCGGACGTCGCCGTACAGCTTGTTAAAATTGAAGAGATGTTCCTTCGTTCTTTTTACGGCATACGCTACCATGGTGCCGGATTTCATGATAAAAGCCCAATCGCTGCTTTGCGCCAGTAAAAGCTCCCGTGCCGCCTGGTTGAGGCCTCTCGTGAGCGTTACGTCCCCGTTCGTTTGCGGGTAGGACTTTGCCAGTTCCACCATTCGCTCCGCTGCCTTGTGGAGGTGCCGGTATATCCAATCGTTTTTTTCGTTAAGCCAGTATTCGTTATAGCCTTTGTACCCCCAGCTTGAGTAAGATGGCGTTGAAACCTGATTGACAGGATACCGCTCAAGGTACTCCATCGGGGTAATGAGGGCGATTGTCTTTTGGTCAAAGGCTATTTTCCGAAACAGAAAGTTTATCCAGGAAGGTCCCTCATGCCACCAATGTCCGAACAACTCGGCATCATAAGGCGCGACAATAAGGGGCTTCCTGTCCATCATAGAAGCAAGGTGTTCTATTTGTTTCTCGCGGTTAAACATGAAATTGCCCGCGTGTTCGGCGGCCCTGTCGAGGGCGACCTCCGGTTGGTATGGCTCCTTATGATCGGTTTTTCCGGTAATCCGGTAATATTTTATTCCTATGTTGCCGCGGTTGCCGTCTCCGTGAAGGTAGGGTTTTACATAGTCATAGTCCAGGTCAAAACCAACGTCGCGGTAAAAATCACGATAGGCATAATCGCCCGGATAACCTTCTTTGGAACTCCAGACCTGTTTGGAAGACTCCATGTCCCTGCCGAAAGCCGCAACTCCAGAAGGGCAGTAAACAGGGGCATAAATGCCATACTTCGGCCTTGGTGACGCATAAAGTACCCCATGTGTTTCGGCAATAAAGAACCGGATTCCAACCTCTTTAAGTATTTGATCTACACCCGGCTCATAGCCACATTCAGGCAGCCATATTCCACGAGGTTTTCTGCCAAAGTGCTTCTCGTAATGGTTTACAGCCACCTTGATTTGGGCGCGCATGGCGTTTACGTTGCCGTTCATCAGGGGTAAATAACCGTGTGTGACTCCGCAGGTGATAATCTCTAATTTGCCCATATCCTGAAAGTTTTTAAAGGCGGTCACTATGTTTCTCCGGTACTTTTCGGCAAAAACAAAGCGCGCATTCTTAAAATATTTCAGGTACATCCGTGCAAGCCGAAGAAACTCCGGCTGGTGTTTTGTCCGCTCTATCTCCAGCCCGGCAAGATGTATCCGCCTGTCAAGATACTGCAGGTATCGGGACTGCAAGACTTCGTCGGCAAGCATCGATACCAGAGGTGGGGTCAAAGACATGGTTAACCGAAAATCAACGTTGTCTTCAACCAGCTTTTCAAATACCTCGATAAGAGGAATGTAGGTCTCGGTAATTGCCTCAAATAACCAGTCCTCCTCCAGGAAGGCATGATATTCAGGATGGCGTACGTATGGCAGGTGCGCGTGCAGTATAAATGAGAGATAGCCTTTTTCCATAGATTTATTTCTTTAATGCAGCCAGGCTGCTAAAATGGTCAGATGAAGAGCCATCTGCCGCCGGTTCTTCCGGAGGCCGTCCCTCTGCTCTTATAAATACAACTTCGCTGACGCAAAAGTCCATCGGCGTAAAAACCTTTTCATAGAACGACTCAATACCCATCCACTTCTCGTCAATAACGTCTGACACGGTAGTGCGAGGGGTTCTTATCGTATTTGATCTGGCAAGGATACGGAACGTCCCATTTGCGGTAAGTATCCCGATCTCTGCACAGAAAACCCTGTCCGGTGAACCCACGTGGAGATACCAATTTGTTTGCTCCAGGGCAACGTCTGTATCGAAGCGACGGTGGGCATTGTTGCCGTTGAAGATGATATCCGTTATGTCGTAGAGCCTTATCACTGTTTTTGACCTGTTAGCCAGGGGGCCAAGGCTATTCAAAACACCATTCAGCACGTCCTTGCGTATCTCCCAGTAGGTAAATAGCCATAGCGGATCTCTCACCATCAAAACAATCCTGTTATCGCCGTAACCGTCAGGTAGTTCTGGAATACTGGAGGGGGGAGGTGGGTAAACCCTCGCTTCTGTTTCCCGCTGTGGTTCTTGCTTTTGCGCAGGCTTTGGCACGAGATATGATTCAGTCTTAGGTTCTAGTTTTGGCTCTGGTTTTAGTTCAGGCTTTGGTTCTGGTTCTGGTTCTGGTTCTGGCTTAATATCGCGTGGCGCTTCCGGGGTGGTCGGCCAAGCGTCTTCGCCGGTATCTCCCCACACCTTCGGCTCAGGTGACTGCTCACGTGATGAAACGTCAGACATCCAAAAAAACACGTCCCACGCCCGCTGTAAAAACCATTTTGGTTTTTTCCAAATGACTTCACAGACGGCCATGATGATATCGATAACGAGCCGAATAATTTCTTTCATAATGTTTTCATCCATAGCCTGCTGTCCGCAAAGTGAAGGGATTTAATGGTAGTCTTTAACTAACTGTGAAATACTGACTTAACAAATAAACGAAAGGGATTATAACCCAAGGCGAGGCTTATGGTCAACGAAATTGTTTGATGTTTGTTTGGAGTGCAGTAACCGTGTTGTGGTCTGCATTAACACGGCCAATGCACTCCATATTCTCCATTAATCTGCAAATTACAAAAAGATGGGAATGCCTGTACATAAATTTATTATTGTTTTGATGCCGAAAACAAAACGCTCTGCATCCCCTTCGGGGTTTGCTTCATCTCCTGCACCTTTCATACCATTGTTGGTCACAAGGCATGGACAAGCAGGGCGCTTGCCCATGCTACCGCTAAACTTAACACATAAGGGCATTGCCCACCCTATCCCACACTGCCCTGTTACGCCTTTATCTATCAGCAGTACGCTACCACCCAAAGACACCCTTCTTCTCCTGCTTCGCAAGCTGCTTTTCTTCTTCCCACACGGCCAGACCTTCGTTGTTTGTCAACGACAGTTGAAAGATGTAGGCGACCTGGCGGACATCGTCAAGGCGGTTGCGCATCTCGAGGATTTTCCCGGAAAGAGAGAAGTCGGGCGTGCGCTGCAGTTCCTTTTTGTCCGCATAGAAATCCTTTTCCTGCTGCATACTCTGCGCCAGTGGGTCCTCGGCAATACCTCCGATGCCCATGGTTGTGGTCGTCAGTGCCTTTCCGCTCTGATTGAGGGCGATGCGGATTTTTTTTGTCAGCATGTCGGTGTCGATCTGCTGGGTGGTATTATTAACAATCCTGCTGATGGCAAGGACGGCCGGCTGTTTCGGCGTTTTATCAAGTGCGCCCGATGCAAGGAGTGATTTGATCATATCCTCGGCGGCGTAGGAAAAGTCCTGAATATTAATCTCGGTTGTGTTGAGGGTGCGGGGCCCGGAGGTCTCAACGTACCTCGTGTGGGTTGAACAGCCGCCAAAAAATAATAGCGGCGATAAAAAGAGCAGACACAGGTTTATCTTCCTATTCATCGGTATTCTCATCCTTTCTTAATTTGTGTTTAAACGCATCAAATGCACAGGCGCCGGTAATGCGCGTCTTGCCGGCGCGATTCATAAAAGTTTCGTAAGCTGTATAGCGCGATGTGAGGCTCAGCGGTTCAACACCTCTTTGTTTTACTTAATTATCCCGCACGTTTTCCATAAATTTCACCCGAAAATCCTTGGCAGTCGTGGTTGGGGCCACTGCGGTGATCGACAAGGATTCCTTGCCCTCAATTTGACGGGGGATCCACACAGAGGACGGCGTGTTGATCGCCATACCGTTCATGTCGAACCATTCAATGCGGTAACTAAACTCCTGCATAGAATGGCTCTCATTAAGCACCTCGACCTGTATCTGCAAAAACCCACCAAGTGTAGTCGCATCGTTTACACCGATAATGCTGACACTGTTCGCCAGTGTTTCGTCGGTAATGACCCTTTTGTCTGTAATCACATGCCGGGTTCCGGCGGGCGTCTCACGCTCTACGGTGTTTACGGATGCGCACGAGGATATGGTTGCTGCGCCCATGAGGACACAGGCCAACATTGCCTTTTTCATAAATCAGCTCCTTTAAAAAATGATCCGTGGTTTTTCTTTGTAAACAGACACAAACAATAGCTGTTTTTGCCGTTGTCAAATTAGGTATTCGGCAACTTTTTTTGCACACAGGGACACGGGCACCGTGTCCCTACTTTGAAATTCCTGTACGTTAAATCAGGCCTTCGACGACTTATTTGTGTTCACAAGTAAGGACACGGGCACCGTGTCCCTACTTTGAAATTCCTGTACGTTAAATCAGGCCTTCGATGACTTATTTGTGTTCACACGTAAGGACACGGGCACCGTGTCCCTACAACGGCGTTGAAATTCCTATACGTTAAATCAGGCAGTCGGCAATATTCAACAGCGTACCGGTAAGGCGCGCCTTGCCGGTACTCAGCGATAATCGTTCAACTGAGGGTCGTTTCTGAAATCGGCCGGTAAATCTACATCACTCTTTAAATAATCAATATCAGTAAATCCCCGATCAACGGCCTTCTGTAAGGACTCAAATGCCAACCCCCTGTCGCCCTTCCTTGCATACGCATAAACCATTTGAAGGTAGGCGCCCGGTAACGACGGTTTCAACGCGCTTGCCTTCGTTGCGTATTCAATCGATACATCAAATTGATTTAGCATGGCGTATATACAGCCTAAATTCGCGTAAGCAAAATAATCTTTGGGATCAAACGCCAACAATCTTTTGCAGTTTTCTATGCCTGCGTTCCAATCTCTGTCTTCTAAATTCTTAAGCACCTCACTCTGTAGCAAGTCTATCTGCTGCTCCCTGCTTTTGCCGGCGGTATTTAAAGCCTCCGGGCGTTTATCACCATCCTTGCAGCCTACGGCATTCGGGGAAGAAGCTTGTTTTGATTGTCCCGCGTTGGGTTCCTGCGGCGGAGGTAATTGCCTCGCCGGAGGGTTTTCCGGTTGTGCCGTTTGAGTAATTGCGCCTGCCCCTTTTATCCCATCCTTTAGTTTGAACTGCTTCACCAGCAAAGGGCTATTACTGTTTACCGATTTCACCCATACGACATTAATAATCCCATCATCTACGGTTACCGGCACTTTGGTTCCAGAATACGGGGACCCAAGCTCTATCTTTCGGTTTGCAGGGGTTGGGAAACGGCACAGTTGGAATTCTTTTGGCAGGGTAGTCCACGTCCTTAAATCGGCCTGGTTCATGGTTGCCTGAAAAATTGCGCCAGCAATCAACACGGCGAACCCTGCCCCGGCATTGTCCCTTCCCCCATTCGTTACGCCTGAATATGCTCCATAGGTGGCGGCGGCCTTTATAGCGGAGGCAATAATCGTCCTGGTAATAATAATGGGCAATTCATTCTTGAATTCACGACCAACGACAGCATCCATACTTGCCAGCAATTCCGTGGTCTCCTTTGTTCCATTATGCAAGACGTTGAGGGACGACAGGTAATTGCCTCTGTACCGCAGTTCCGGAAAAGCCGCGCCTACGTATGGCACACCCGGAATGATAAGGAAAAGCGGCAGGTCGATGCGGATTTCCTCTCGTTCCGGCGCCTGTCCCGTTTCAAAGAAAACGTAGGTTGTCGCGGGAATGGGCT
This sequence comes from uncultured candidatus Brocadiaceae bacterium, assembly GCA_964355695.1. GTDB lineage: Bacteria > Planctomycetota > Brocadiia > Brocadiales > Brocadiaceae > JACVXV01. The sequence goes on along the minus strand of CAYHFB010000013.1, from coordinate 5,709 downwards.
GGCCGTTAATAAGCTGCTGCAGGGTTTCCAAATCCTGTTGGAAAAACTTGTTTTCACCGGCCATCACGCGCACTCGTTCAAACGAATTGCGGGCGCGTTCCAGATCGGAACTCCCCATCGCTTGAGCCATGAAGAATAAGCCATCCAGGTAAACGGATGCAGGGTTTACATAATCCGAATAGGCCTTGAGTTGATCAAGGTCTGCGTAATACCTGTCAAACTGGTTTTGAAAGCGGCTGTTGTTATTGACTGCGTCCACATCGACGTTGAAGTTTTGTTTTTTACCTTCGTCCAGGGCTTTTTCGATACGCTTTGAGTTGATATAAATGGCGTCCTTCTGCCGTTCATAAGCGCGATTGAGTTCCACGCGCGCCTTTTCAAAGTCACCCAGTTCCAGATAATTCAACGCCTTGTAGGTATTCATCATGATCTTGTCGTAGGCAAAACCTTCATAAGGCAGGTTTTTCAGGTTGGTTACGGTGACCAAGGCCTCCCGCGAAACGCTAACCCTGGCAGATGCTTCATGTTTGTTTATCTTTTCTTCTGCCTGGTCAAATGCGTGATTGCTTTCCACCAATCGTCCTGCTGCCCGCAAGACAGCGCCTTGTTCCAATCTCCACACAATGGCGTCCTTTCCCTCTCCGTGGCTGTCTGCCTCAGTGGCAACGCAAGTGGCGGCGGCCTGCATGTCTCCCTGTTCGTAATAGTTTTTTATCCTCTGTGTCTGCGCGTTGTAATTGGCACATCCGGCGCAAAAACAACCAATCGTGCACATAAGAAAAACAGTCCGTCGCCAAATAGCGCTCATTCTGTTTCTACCTGTCATCATTACCCATTCATTGAGGGCAGGCGATTTTTGTTCATTCATAGTAATTAACCGCAGAGAGCAAAGGACTCAAAAACCGGAGAAAAGCATACCGGGAACAACCGCTATGTAACCGTTTACCCACCATTCCAAGCGCAACCCTGTCAGGGTTTTAAACCCTGACAGGGTTGTCGGTAGGGCAAGATGTTACATCGCTATTGTGCCTTCCTTACAACCGCCCCTTTATCAATTCCCATATCTTCCAGTATCTCCGCCGTTGAGGTTTTAGGCAGGACGCTCATGATTTTCACCTTCCCGATAAGCACCTCTTCTCTTCCGAGTGATTCTTTGGTATCGGGATCGACCAGCTCTTCTCCCATGGCAAAGACGTGCCAGCTTTGCCCAACGGCAATTTCAGTGCCTTCGCCGCGATTGATCGTAACCTGCTTTTCCCTTTTACTGATCACCTTTGGTGGGAAAATCACGTCGGCTATACGGTTTGCAATCTTTTCCGCCATTTCACGGGCAATGGACACCAATATTTCATCGCCCGGCATACCGTCCCTTGTCACATTTGGCAAATTCTCCAGAAAGTCTTTTTTGTTAATCTGGAGATTCGCAGACTCCAACAATTTACTCGTAGTCGCGTCATATATCTTTCCTACGCACGACATTTTGATAACGCGTTTGGTAACGCTCTTCCCGGACCCCGGGAGGGTGGCCGTTTCATTGTAATCCTGAAAATCATCAACGGTTGTAACCAGGAGGTATTTCGCCCCGGCTGTTTTCGACTGCTTCGCGCTTGATTTATCAGCAGTGTCAACATTTCCGGAATTGGCAAACTCCTGTTCCAGTATCAAGTCGTTGACGTCGCTCCGTCCCACTATTTGAAACTTTCTGGTTGCATTTATGCGGTCGATGAGTTGTCCATCCAGGGATTGCAGAACACGGTCCATCACAATTCGCTTACCCGCCTTTTCCACGCCTTGCGCGAGTCCAGCGGTAGGTTTAATGGCCGAAATGGCCAACGTCTCCTTCTGCGCCCGTGCGGATGTTTGAGTCAGGAAAACCAAAACACAGATACCAAGAATAATTTTACCGGCGAACCATGGTTTCATAATATACCCCTTTTTCCACCTTTAAATGTTTAGGAAATTGATCATCAGAAAACGAACTATTCTAAAAACTAATGAAGCGGGAGCTTCCGGTACCGTCGCACTCCCAAGCCGGAGACGGGGAACGGGAAAATCAGCACCCACCGGCAAATCGCTGGAGAGGGACACGGGCGCCGTGTCCCTGCACAATGCCGGCGTATTCCATCAAACGCTCCGTGGCTGGAATACCGCGGATGTTTAATTAATCAAACAGGTTAAAAATAGAGCCCCCTTTAGCATCGACTTTAACATCCCCTTTTACATCCACCCTGAATCCGCATTGCCGAAACATTTGAGCCTTGCCTTCCAGCACCTTGACTTCTGCGTCGGTAAGCTTCTCGTCCTTTTTCAAGTGGTAAAGAAATGCCGTATTCTCCTTCCACCGCTGATATCCCGCTTCGTTCATTTGCAGTGCCACTTTCAACGTCAGTCCCTCCATCACGTTGACGGTTCTCTCCCAATCCTTGAAGCCCTCGCGGGAAATGTTGATTTTGCTCAAACCGGGCGTCGCCTTAAAGGTGCCGGGCGCCGAACCGATGACGACCCCGTTGAGTTCTACGGTGGCATCTAAAATGTGCACGTCCAGATTGTTGTTTTCAATTACGACTCTATGGTCTTCCGTCAGGCGGACGTCGGGTACCGTTACCGGCAGTTGTGCCAAATCCTGCATACCGCAAGCAACCGTTATTTCAACAAGATTGGGTTTTGGCGGTGGTTGGATAATGTGCTTTTTACCCAGGCTTTCAGCGACCATAACCGAGGCGTCGTCCAGCAGTTCGTTCAGTATGTCATTAGACTCGATCTCACTATACTCAGTGGATCTCATCGTTTTGCTGACCTTACCGGTATCAGCAACCAAACTTCCACCCTGTACCGCCTCCAGGATTTTGTAGCTCACCCGTAAATAGTGGATAAGATTTACTGTCCTTGCGCCGTAGCCCTTAAAAAGCCTCTTTTCTGTTCCGAAGGAGGTAATTGACGCCGTAATAATGTAATCCGCGCCCATCATTTGCGCCAGTCTCAATATAGAAGCATTATTGTTCAACCGTTGATCCGGTTTTGCGCCAGGCTGTTCTGTGCTTGAGCCGGCAGCTTTTGCCACTTCAGCGGCGTTAGCTGAAAAGTCATTGACCAGTATTGTGCCGACAAACTGCGACATTATCTGCGTTGCCGTGTTATGGTCATTACTCACTATTGGGTCTGCCTTCGGCTTCCCGGTGGCCTTAGCCGTTTCATCGTTATAGGTGTTAACAGCGTTAATCACCACCTCGCGGCTGAGTACGCTAAACCCTTTTTCCGTTATCCGGCTGGTAATCAAATCCTCCAGCACAACCACCTTGTCATTCAAGGCCTTGCCGGAACGGTTTTCAACAAAAATAGCCGCCTTGCGCATGGCCTGGGCGTTTTCGTCAGCCGCTGAAAGGATTCTTGCAAAGAGGACGGACAAAATAATCAACAAAAATGCGCACGTCCGTTTAACCAATAAATCATCAATTTTCATAAACACTCCTGGATATTTGACCATAAAAACCCTTGATTCCTCTATGGCAGGAAACATATTTCCCGTGTTATACTCATTTCGGTTGCGGCTTTGCCACACAATGCCTATTATAATCGCATTTCCATAAATAATACAAAACATACGTAACTATTCAGTCTCCCGGTTAAAGTTGCCAGGAATTTAATCAAAACCCATTTTCACGCAAAGGCGCAAAGACGCTAAGAATAGACAATACAATCTATAGATAAATCAAATATTCAGGAACATAATTGAACGGGTTGTCAATTGCTTACAGGATTATGTCAATTCAGGGCTTATGCCTTTCTTTGCGCTCTTTGCGGCTTTGCGTGAGACAGACCTGAGTAGTTACAAATATACACGATATTTCTTTTAAAAAACAGGCGATTGTTTATAGGGCATTTGTAATGGGGTAAGCTTTTCTCCTGTTTTCCATGCGTGGAAGGTTGTGCGGTTATGGGGGGACGAATAGAGTGTAGATTGTGGGGTTTCGGGGTTGGGGTTTCGGGTTTCGGGGGGGGAGCAAGGCTGAAGCCTTGCCCTACGTTTTAGGGAAGGTCGGGGTCGTCCGGGTCCCAAATTAATCCCAGGCTGGCCTGTCTATTGGGCCAACCGGCATTCGTCGTTCCGTTTGTATTGCCATTTTGAATGCATTCCACGTGGCCATCGGCAAAGAGTATATTTGCCGCCTTTGAGTGACGCTGCGCAACGCTTCCGTACGACCCTTCAAATTTATTTGCGACGGCATTGCTGTAATTCCCGCTGCTGTTATAAATGTTGCCGTCAAATAGTAATACCGTAAGAGTCGGGGAAGGGATGTTTTCGATGGACCGTTGGCATTCGCTGTCAGGAATCAGGCTCTGATTCATTTTTATCGTGCGGGTAGTGTCTTGGCTGGAAGAAGCAACAGCACCGAACACAGGGTCTTGTTTTACCTTTAAAAGCCGCTCTTCCTGAGAAATCACCGTCCTTTGCGTTGAAAGCTGTGAATTAATCAGATACCTGTCAACGGCCTTGAACCAGACTTCCGCCGTGCATTCTTTTGTGCCGTCTCCGCTGGAACTGCTATTGTTCGAACAGGGGAGAAGACCGTTGTTGTCATTGGCATACAGTTGCATTGCAAGATACATCTGCCGCAAATTGTTGGCGCAAACAACCTGCTGCGACTTGATTTTTGCCGCGGAGATCACTGGCGTAATAAGGCTGGCGAGAATGCCCAGTATGGCAATGGCTATCAATAGTTCTATCAATGTAAACCCTTGATTTCGCTTCATAAACCACCTGAAGATGCGATGACAAACGGATATTTGTACTTGAGTAACCCAAGATGTAAAAGAATGTGCATTTTTATATCAAATAGTATGCCACAAGAGGCCTTCAACGCCCTAACCATAATAGGCTTAGGTGGTTACAATACTTTCGAGGCCAAATGAATGTCGAAAACAGGGGGAACAGAACAGCCGTAAATAACAAGAATAGGTCTTTTAGGGGGACAAAAATGTAACGCTTGTTTTTTAAGGGGAGGTATTTGAAAAAAGGAACCTACTACGAAATAATCGTGGCAATCGTGTAGAATGAATCAGGACGCTTTACTTTATGTATGCGGGTTTGCCGGGTGGGTGTTAATGTTAAGTCGTTAGACAGGGTGATTATAATTGTTTGTAACCACTCAGGTAGATAATAGGCTGAAGGCTAAAACATATATGATTACATAACTTCCGACCGGCGAAAGCTTTTAACCTTCAGCCCAAATACCTGAGTATATTGTAGGGACACGGTGCCCGTGTCCTTACGTGTGAACACAAATAAGTCGTCGAAGGCCTAATTTGTCGTTTGTATCGCAGGCGTCCCGCCGTAACCGTTCAGCCCCCCCCTTGTTTTTAAATCAGGCAAGGAATAGATGGGGACGTTCCACCTTTTCGTCGTATAGAGATCACCTCGGCCAAATAATTCCATGGTGAATTGTGGATGAATTCGTCGCGCATTACAACACAAAACGACTACACAGCGCAATAGGTTATATCGCTCCGCAGGGCAAATTGCCCGGACGTGAAAATGAAATCTTTTCCGAACGAGACCGGAAATTAAGTGATGCGCGGCAAAGACGGGCGGCTAAACGAAAAATCGCTTGACAGAAAGGAGGTGAAGGCATAGAATCTTGCCGTTCGGTAAAACAAGAGGTGGACACTGCTGAGGAGCAACCCACTAAGGGATAGCCGAACGAGGGACGA
>CAYHFB010000012.1:0-22185 GCA_964355695.1 uncultured candidatus Brocadiaceae bacterium | reverse complement strand
TAACTACTCAATGAGATGGCAATTGATAAAAAGTTATTTCAGCAGGCGATGTCAGAATAAATACAAAGGTGTACAAACGGCTTCAAGGCTCAACAAAGGCGAACAAGGGGTCTGGCAACGTCGTTTTTGGGAACATCAAATAAGAGACGAGAAAGATTTAAGCCACTCTGTCCTTCAATGACGGGAAGGCTGTGTACCGACGGTGGTTTTCCAAAAAAACTTGCAAATTTCCTTATTTTTGCTAAACTGACCACTTAATGGTAAAAAGCAATTTACTATCATTCATCCAGAAAAGGAGAACGAACATGCAACCATTGGAGGCTAAGCAAAAACTTGAGGAAATAATGAATGCGCTTCCTGAAAATAAGCTTGAGGAGATAATTGATTTTGCCGGCTATTTAAGAGACAAAGCAGAAACCGTGGAATTTTCAAGAATGCAGGCAACTTCAAAAGCATATCTGGATTGGCTGAGCCCTGAGAATGATATTTATGATGAGGTTTTTAAAGATGAAATTAAGCAGGGGTAATATTGTTCTCTGCAAAGTTCCAATGCCTTCGGAGGAATTGAAGGCGTTTAAACTGAGACCCGGCTTGATTGTTTCTAAAGATATAAACAACAAAAGACTTGATGATGTGATTGTAGCTGTTTGTACATCCAACACCGCAAGAAATCAAGAACCGACGCAATATTTTATTGAGGGAGACGAAATTGTCCAAGCAGGTATAAAGGTTGTCTCGGTAGTCAAATGTGAAACCTTATTAAGCATAAACAAGACTATGGTTATCAAGGTGCTGGGATCCCTTTCAGCAAAAGGGCTTAGTAAGGTTAACGATTGTTTAAAAAATGCTCTTGAATTAGATTAGAATTGCATGGTTTTGCAAGCACAAGCGAAGCACGAGATACAAGCCGGGTAAATATTCTATGTCATGTTCTTTTTTTAGCCAGGTAGCCAGGTAGGTTGGGTTGAGTGAAGCGAAACCCAACATTTTGTGAATGCCACGAACGGTTGATGTTGGGTTTCGCTTTGCTCAACCCAACCTACGCTAAACACCTGTAAAATGCCTCAAATGGCTGACATTGGACTTCACCTTGCTTTACTCAACCTTATGGGGACAAACGGGGTCACATCTTAAATATTAAGCCAGGCAGCCAGGGTTGAGTGAAACAAAGCCGGGTAGGTTGGGTTGAGTGAAACGAAACCCAACATTTTGTGAATGCCACGAATGGTTATCGTTGGGTTTCGCCTTCAGACTGGGTCAAATGGACAATTTTACGCTATTTTTTTATATTTCTTCCCCACTTTAAGGGTGGAAACGTCACATAATGCAACGAAATCAGGCTAAAATGGGCAATATTTAAGGGTTCTCCCCCACTTTTAGAATAAAAAAGTTCATTTGGCACAGTCTGCTTGCTCAACCCAACCCTTAAAGGAGATTTTCCGATGAAATACAAAGTAAATCTGCAAAAAACAGAAGAAGGATATGCTGTTTGGGTTCCCGGTTTACCTGGATGCTGGTCGCAAGGAAAAACGGAAGAAGAAGCTTTAGAAAATATTAAAGATGCCATACAAGGTTATTTAGAAACTGTTGAAGATATAAGCAAAGGCAAAGAATCACGATATGTCGAAGTGAATTATGCCTAAGCTACCCGGCGTTAACCACCAACGTGCAGTAAAAGCCTTTGAAAAGGCTGGTTTCCGGATTGCGCGGCAAGGGAAACATATTATAATGACGTATGGAGAACGTATTATTACCATTCCAAGGGCAAATCCAATAGACGCTTATACCATGTCTGGAATTATCCGGGATGCGGGTATTAGCATAGAGGAATTCAAAGAGCTGTTATAGCCAGGTAGGTTGGGATGAGTGAACAGACTGTGCCAAATGAGCAATTTTACTCATTTCGAGCTGTTTCTTCCCCACTTTGAGGGTTTAAATGGCTCCAAAAGCCACAAAACGAGAAGGAAATGGGCAATATATAAGGGATATTCCCCACTTTTAGGATGAAAAAGTTCATTTGGCACAGTCTGCTTGCTCAACCCAACCTACGCTAAACGTCTGCGAAGAGGTGGAAATGCCACATCTTGGGCAACAACGGCCTCTCAACCCGCATCGCCCCGATGTTGACCATGCCTTTAACCTGGTTTGGTTTGAGGCTCGAACCCTACTTTTTTTGAATGCCACGAAGGTTAAGCCCCGGCTAATATTTCGGGCGAGATACATTGCAATTGCCCGCGCTTTGTTATCTTTAGGTAAATATTAAAAGTGAAAGATAATTGAAAAGGCATTATAATATTCGAAACAATAAAGATGTGATCCCTTTCAAACTCAGGAGGTTTTAAGAAATGACCGAGACTGCAGAAAAAATAAAGTCCGAACTCTCCCGGCTCTCGCTGCAAGAGCGAGCCGAACTTGCCTACTTCTTGATCCATTCCCTGGATGAAGAAGTAAACGCAGATGCGGAGGCCGTGTGGGATGCTGAGTTGGCACAGAGGTTGGAGGAGATCAAGAGTGGCAAGGCTGTGGGTGAACCTGCGGACAAAGTGTTTGCTGAAATACGAGAGAAGTATTCGTGAAGCCGATTATCATCCACAGCAAAGCCAGGGCGGAGCTTGAGGAGTCCATCGCCTACTACGAACAACAGAAGACAGGATTAGGGCTGGCTTTGCAGTCAGCCATCGAGAAAGCCATCGGGAGAATTCAGCAGAACCTGCAGCTTGGTGCGTCTTACAAGACAACCGAGTTTCGCCACTATGTCGTCAAACGTTTCCCATACGTCGTCTTCTATGTGGCGTTGGAGGAAGTTGTCTGGATTGTAGCGATAGCGCACGGAAAACGCAGACCGGACTACTGGAGAAGGCGTAAGATTGAATGAGGCCGGGTAGACATTCTCTGTCAAGCTCTTTTTTTTCTTTTAGAAAAAAAGAGCTAAAAAACCTTTAAAAATCAGGGATTACAAAGCCATAGCCGGGTAGGTTGGGTTGAGTGAACAGACTGTGCCAAATGAGCAATTTTACTCATTTCGAGCTGTTTCTTCCCCACTTTTAGGATAAAAAAGTTCATTTGGCACAGTCTGGAAGCGAAACCCAACTTTTTTTGAATGCCACGAATGGTTGCCGTTGGGTTCCACCTTGTCCTACTTCACTGCTTATGGACGTTACCGGAGAATGATAATAATTTCTCAATGAGATGGCAATTGATAAAAAATACTGGCGGTATTTACTGTTTTGAAAAGTTTAAGAGAAATAGGAGTGAAATAATGACAAGTAAACCTTCTGTTTATAAAAAGCAGTTAGCGCGTGAAATTAAAGATACACCGGAAGAATACCTACCAAATTTACTTCAAATTATTCGTCTGTTTCGCGAAAGTGTGTCATTAAAACCCGCAGAGGACGGTTTCCGCCAGGGTTGGAAAGAAGCGCAAACTGGTGAAACACGGCCAATAACTGAGCTTTGGGATGGGATTAATGCCGGGTAGACCTGCAAAAACGATGCAAGTTGAATATACACCAGAATTCAAACGCAACTTACGAGGTCTGGCAAAGAAGTATCGTCATATTCGGTTTGACATTCAACCTATAATGGAACAACTTCAGAGAGGCGAAAATTATTGGAAACCAGATTACCGGGATTCATCATACTATTTTTAAGGTAAGAATCAGAAACCGGGACATTCATAAGGGGAAAAGTTCTGGTTATCGGCTTATCTACCATCTTAGAACCGCAACGAACATAGTGCTCATAACCATCTATTCCAAGTTAGAGCAGGGTGACATTTCTGCTGATCGAATACGCTACATTATAAAAGAATTTGAATTGGGCGGATTGGGCTGAATGAGGCAGCCGGGTAGGTTGGGTTGAGTGAAACGAAACCCAACATTTCTTGAATGACACGAACGGTTGATGTTGGGTTTCGCTTTGCTCAACCTACTCTAAATATCTGTAAAATGCCACAAATGGCTGACGTTGGATTCTTACTCAACCTTATAGCCGGGTAGGTTGGGTTGAGTGAAGCGAAACCCAACATTGTTTGAATGCTACGAACGGTTGCCGTTGGGTTTCGCCTTACTCAACCCAACCTACGCTAAACGCCTGCGAAGGGACTACATTATGAAGACTTACCCGTTATTAGGATAATTGAGGAAATAAATTGGCAAAACAGGAGGTGGATCATGCCAAATGTTACTATATCAAAAGCGGAATATCGGAAACTCAAGCAACAGGCAAAAGCTTATCAAAAATTAACGAAGCGTTTTTGGGAATTTATTGTTCAATCCCCTGTAAATGAATTGGTTGAAGATTTTCGCAAGACGGATCTTTATACGGATGATTTTCTTAAAGACTTAGAAGACGGTTTGCACAAGTCTTCATATTTCAAAACAAAAAAATGAAATTGAAACCCCTAATGCAAGACCTTGTTGAATTTCTTAACACACACAATCTGGAAAAGAAATGGGAAAAAGCAAAACGTTTTTTTGAAGAGAATATAAGGCATCCATCATTACATACAGCCGGGTAGGTTGGGTTGAGTGAACAGACTGGGTCAAATGGACAATTTTACGCTATTTTTTATATTTCTCCCCCACTTTAAGGGTAGAAATGTCACAAAATGCAACTAAATCAGGCTAAAATGGGCAATATTTAAGGGTTCTCCCCCACGTTTAGAATAAAAAAGTTCATTTGGCACAGTCTGCTTGCTCAGTCCAACCTTCAAATTTAATCAATGAAAGAGCCAACCTATGGACACAACTATCAGGAAAAAGGTAAACGAAGCGATTAAAACCCTCTCTGAAGAAAAATCCCGTGTCGTCCTTGATTTCATTAATTATCTCGGTGAGCGGGAGGAGTGGGAAGCAACCGGAGAACTTCTCTCTGATAAAAAGCTATTGATGGATTACAAGGCAGCTAAAGAGGAAATCAAAAAAGGCAACACGGTAAAATGGAACGCCATTAAAAGAAATGTTTGAAATAGAATTTTCAAGGAAGGCTGAAAAGTTTTACCGTATTGCAGATGTAAAAACTGCGAGAATTCTCAATAGATGTTTTGAAGCTTTGGCCAAAGAACCCTTTTGTCACGCAAACATAAAAAAACTACATGGAGAGTTTGAAGGAAGTTATAGATATAGAGCGGGAAATTTGAGAATTGTCTATTCTGTAAATGATGAAGAGGAAATCGTTTATATTGAAGTAATCACTGATAGAGGAATGTCTTACAGATAGCCGGGTATAAAAATTATGAATGAAGAGCCTGGTAGGCATTCTATGACAAGCTCTTTTTTTCTTTTGGAAAAAAAGAGCTAAAAATCTTTTAAAAATCAGGGATTACAAAGCCATAGCCCAGGGAACATTTCTTGCTTTGGGTTTTTGAATATGCAGCGTTTCATCGTAAGAAGATCCCTGTGACCAGACAGCGCAAAGGATTATGGTCCATTTTTTACCGAGGTTTCGCAGGAAGGTACCATGGCTTTGGTCTCTCTCTTTGTGGTAATCGTAATAAGCCCTTGCCCAGGGAGAGCAGTTGATACCGGTAAATGCCCAGTTGTGGCATGTTCTTCAGAGTGGCTTTACGCAGGCGTAACGGAGAGACACCGTTCGCCATTTTCCGCTTTCTCTGACAACCGGCACGCAGCCGGAGAGTGGAAGTTGATTGGCACAGTCCAACCATTAAAAAACTATTTATAGAGTTATTCATTTTGCTATAATCCAGATTGTAAATAATAATGGGAAAATATAATAAACTGCTAATCAAAATTATCGGTGGGACTTCAGATGCAAATATTTCCTTTTCGGAGCTACGTCAGTTACTAAAAACATTCAACTTCAACGAAAGAATTCGGGGCGATCACCATATTTTTACAAGAAACGACATTGATGAAATTCTCAATTTGCAACCGAAGGGTTCAAAGGCAAAATCTTATCAGGTAAAACAAGTTCGCAACCTCATACTTAAGTACAAAATAGCGTTGGAGGGGAAATTATGAAAAGTAGGTACGAGATAATAATTTATTGGAGCGCGGAGGATCAGTCATATATTGCAGAGGTTCCGGAATTATCCGGGTGCATGGCTGATGGAAAGACATACCACGAAGCCCTTTCAAACGTGGAGGTGATTATACAAGAGTGGCTCGATATTGCAAAAGAATTGAAGCGACCCATTCCTCAGCCGAAAGGGAAACTGATGTTTGCCTGATAAAAAACACAAGCCGGGTAGACATTCTATGACAAGCTCTTTTTTTTCCTTTTAGGAAAAAAGAGCTAAAAATCCTTTAAAAATCAGGGATTACAAAGCCATAGCCCACTGGACATTTCTTGCTTTGAGGTTTTGAATATGCAGTGTTTCATCGTAAGAAGTTCCCTGTGACCAGACAGCGAAAAGGATTTTGGTTCATTTTTTACCGAGGTTTCGCAGGATGGTACCATGGCTTTGGTCTCTCTCTTTGTGGTAATCGTAATAAGCCCTTGCCCAGAGAGAGCAGTTGATACCGGTGAATGCCCAGTTGTGGAATGTCCTTCGCTTGTCGGGCTCTGGTTGCAAACCAGAACCCGCCAGAGCAATGCAATATTGCAGGTCAAAAACACCTGGAGCCACCTTCTTTTTCACGGTTGTAACGTATCGAAGGAATAAGATTTTGTGTCACGAAGCAAACGTGGCGCTGATAAAAGAGGCATTTCTCCATGTGACCACCCACCACCCATTCCGCAATCATGCGTGTGTTTTGCTTCCCGACCACATTCACTGCATATAGACGTTGCTGGAGAATGACAACAATTACTCAATGAGATGGCAATTGATTAAAAGCTATTTCAGCAGGCGATGTCAGGATAAATACAAAAGTGCACAAACCGCTTCGAGGCTCAATAAGGGTGAACAAGGCATCTGGCAACATCGTTTTTGGGAGCATCAAATAAGAGGCGAGAACGATTTGGTCAAACATATTAATTATATCCATTACAACCCGGTAAAACACGGTCTGGTAAATTCACCAATAGAATGGCCATATTCCAGCTTCCACCGTTATGTAAAGCTGGGCGATTATGATGCAGATTGGTGGCGCAGGGAATAAGATTGAATTTGATGCAAAAGCGGGAATTGGATGGGGATGGCAGGTTGCACAAGATGAACCAAACGCCGACCGTTCTTGACATTCAGGAAAATGTTGGGTTTTGCCTTCAAGTGGAGTCAAATTGACGGTTGCCAAACTACTGAAGTTGTGATAATCTAAGGTCTGTTACAAGCTTAATGTTCTTGAACGCCCAAAAATATGCCTACCACTTTACGTATCGGTCCTTATCGTTTTTACTTCTATTCGTATGATTGCGGTGAACCCCGCCATATACATGTTGATCGAGAAAAGATGAGCGCCAAATTTTGGCTTGCCCCTGATGTATCACTGGCTGGGAATTATGGATTCAGCCGCAAAGAACTGCGTGATATTGAGCGAATTATGCGAAACAATCTGGAGACATTAAGAAATGAATGGGATAGATTCTGCCATCCAAACCCTGACCCTGATTAGAATTGCCGGTGTAAGTATAACAGATGATACTTTAGCTGTTGATTTGGAAGATGGCCGGACGATTGCCTTGCCAATTGGCTGGTATCCCCGGTTGGCTTATGGAATACCAGAGGAACGTGCCAATTTTGAAATAAGTGGGGCAGGTTATGGGATTCATTGGCCTGATTTGGACGAAGATATTGGGATAGAAGGTTTATTGCTAGGCAGGAAATCAAGTGAAAGTCCAGCCTCATTTGAGCGGTGGCTTCAGCAAAGGAAGGCTGGTAGGTTAGGTTGAGCGAAACGAAACCCAACAGTTTTTAATGCCTCGAATGTTATAAATTGAAAAGAGGTAAAACATGCCGGAAATATCAAGATTCCTTGGGATTATCATCTCTATGTACTTTGATGACCATAATCCACCTCATTTTCATGTACAATACAATGAGTATCGCGCATCAATGGATATCACAAATCTGAATATTACGGTTGGTTCACTTCCAGCAAGAGTCCGTGGTCTTGTGGAAGAATGGGCAGAATTGCATCGTGATGAACTCTTAATGATGTGGGAAACGAAGGACTTTCATCGCGTTCAACCGCTCGTATAAAAGGAGAATAAATTATGGAATGTATTTCAATTTTAGAAGCAAAGTATGTCAAAGACTATAGGGTATTTCTAAAATTCAATACAGGCGAAACCGGCGAAGTGGATCTCCGGGATATTGTATATAAATATCAAATAGCGGAACCATTGCGTAATCCTGAAATGTTTTCACGTTTCCATCTTGACTCTTGGCCAACCCTTGCGTGGGATTGTGGTTTTGACGTTGCCCCTGAGTCCCTTTATTTCAGAGCAACCGGTAAATCGCTATTGGAAGCGAAAAGCGACCTAGCAAGCCGGGTAGCCGGGTAGACATTCTGTGACAAGCTCTTTTTTTCTTTTAGAAAAAAAACAGAAAAAAGTCTTTAAAAATCAGGGATTACAAAGCCATAGCCCAAGGGGCATTTCTTGCTTTGAGGTTTTGAATATGCAGCGTTTCATCGTAAGATGGTACTTGTTGACACTTCTGTATGGGTAGAGTATTTGCGGAATGGAAATGTCAGGCTTGAAACCCTGTGAGAAGAAGGTCCTGTCGTCTGCCATCCACTTATCGTTGGTGAGCTTGCCTGCGGTAATCTTAAAAATAGGGCTGAAATACTTTCTCTTCTGCAAGCGCTTCCTTTAGCAACCCACGGAGAACATGATGAAGTGATGAAATTCATAGAAGATCATGCGCTTATGGGGAAAGGGTTGGGATATATTGATATCCACCTGATTGCTTCGGCTATATTGACTGAGATACCACTATGGACAGTTGATAAAAAACTCAACGAGATTTCTTCAAAGCTGGGGATAGCGTATTGATTGCTAGCCGGGTAGGTTGGGTTGAGTGAACAGGCTGGGTCAAATGGCCTTTTTTAAGAGATTTCTATACAATATATTGTAGTATGTAAATCTGGAGGCACTGTATGCGACCGAAAAAGTTCATTTGGCACAGTCTGTTTGCTCAACCAAACCTACGCTAAATACCGGTAAAATGACACAAATGGCTGACGTTGGATTCCTACTCAACCTTATGGAACCGGCAGGAAAGCAATGCAATATCGCAGATCAAAAACACCTGGAGCAACCTTCTTTTTTACGGTGGTGACTTACCAGAGCTTTGTTATCTTTAGGTAAATATTTAAAGTGAAAGATGACTGCAAAGGCATTGTGATATTCAAAACAATAAATACCAATAGTTATTATTTAAGATGTGACCCCTTTGTCTACCTAGCCCTGCCCCTTACCCAAACTTAACGCTGATTATTTAAGGCGTTTTACCTTATCATATTGGGATGCGCCAACAAAACCAAATTAAACGAACGCTTTCTCTGCCCGATTCAATTGAAATTGTGCGCAGCCTGCTTGCAAATAATGCTCATAAAAATTGCGCCGCGCTCGCTAACGCGGTGTGTCAGTGCTTTAACTTTCACGAAGCACGCGGTCGTCCTCAAATAAAAGCTGCGGGTGGTGCATGTACAAGAGATCACCAAGCTCGGAGATGACGATCCTGTGGAGTGGTTTTTGTTGACGACTTGCGACGTATCGAGTCCAGAGCAAGCAATGCAAATCCTGTGTTGGTACTGTCTGCGCTGGCGTATTGAGGATTGGCATCGAGTGCTCAAGAGCGGCTGCAAAATTGAGAAACTCCAGCACAAAACCGCCGAGCGGCTCAAACGCACTGTTGCCATTAATTTAGTGATTGCCTGGCGCATCATGCTGCTGACTTTGTTGGGACGGCAGTGTCCAGAACTAGCCGCCGAGGTACTGTTCTCGGATATTGAGATAAAAGTACTCAGGGCGAATTTAAAAAAACATAACCGAAACACTCTTGCTCGTTGAAGCCGTGCGTGCCGTTGCACGCCTCGGAGGATATCTCGGTCGAGCCAATGATCCTCCGCCCGGTCATCAACTGATGTGGCAAGGCTATACCTATTTGCAAGCCCTGTGCAATGGGTTTGCGCTTGGCTTGAATAGCTCAGGGTGAAAATAGTTCTGGGTAAAGGGCAGTCCTAGCTGGATAAGAATGGCGCTAATATTTTGGTGCTTGAATTCAATGGCACCTTCATTTCGACCATTTAGTTTCGCAAGTAATCCTCGGCGGTGCGCCGTCTTGTTATAAGACTGGCCTGACAATTCCAGTATCAACATATGGAAATAATCAGCAACCGTCGCGTCAACTTCAGTCCGACCCCATTCCATGATAATTGAGTTCCGCTTAATTTAAATATATTGCGATTGCTCCATGCCGCTGATAAACACGATCTACTCGTACAGGCGCTATCACGCTGGTTCAAGTATTCCGGCGATCTCCGTGAAGTCTCTTTTGTATTCTAAAATCTTGTTGCGCAAAGCTTGACTGACACTGTCATCAAAAGTGTATTCCTTACCCCTATGTCGGAATAAGAAGCTCCCATCTATTTTTCGCTCTGCTACGCCATGTGCAAGAAAATTCCGTGGAGATAGAATGTCCTTTTGGTAGTCTCCCGTGAAGCTATTATCTTTTAGCCGATTGTGATGCTTCTTAACTCGGTTAAAGCTTTGCCAACGTTTGTCGCTATCACTCAGGTGCAATAAGACATCTATGGAAGGGGCCGCTTTGAAGGCCGATAATGCATCTATAAATTTCTTGTTTTGTTCAGTTGTTTTTTCGTGAAACCGATCAAAAATATTTCGTTGCTGCTCTGGTGTAACTCCTTGCATTGCACGTTTAAATATCTCTTCCAGTAATACATCAAGGTCACCGACCTCGGACATGACGATGCCGCGCATGTTTTCGAGGTCTAATACTTTTCGAACTGACTGGCGTGCTACCCTAAGAAGCTTTTGCACGATGCCATTTTTATTGGTAACAAATACTCCTTCAAGCTCTCTCTCATGGATGGCATTCCAGAGATCTCTACTTGCCGAAGTTGAATAGAAAATAATTTCAGTAAATACTTCTTGTTCACGAACATCTTTGATGAATTTATCACCTTGTTCATCACCCAATTTAAAGTCAACAACAATCAGGTCAAACTTATCGAATGGTGCGTGTTTATTAAATTCTTCAGCGGTGTGAACAGGCTCTATTTTAGGGGAAAACCCCCACGAGGCTATCTCTGCCTCAATTGGCACCTTGTCCACTGATTCGAAAAAGTCTTTGTCGTCATCAAACCACAGTATTGAATAGCTCAGGTTCATCTTGTTACCTCCACACGGATTTCCATACCATGGGGTTGTTGGGGCATGGAGGTGATTTTCCCGCCAATTTTTTCTACTATTTCGCGGGCATGGTAAAGCCCAAGACCAGAACCAGATGTCGTTGTTACACCCATCTCAAACATTGACTCTGGGTTGTCGAGTTTCCCTGACAGGCCTTTCCCATTATCCGTAAAGGAAACCCTGAGTGTGTTATTCCCTACCTTTGAAATCGTTACATCGAGCTGTTTTGCATCAGCCTTGTCTGCGTTACTGATGATATTGTCAATTAGGATAGACATCTCAATACGGCTTACTTTGAGTTCAAATTTCTCCCGGATTTTATTCGTCACATTTACATGCAGGTTGGTGGCGACAAAATCATTTGCTACATTTGTTATATATTGCTCAATGAATGCGGGAAGGTCAGTCTGTTCTTTGGCAATACCAGCCCTAAAGTTAGCTTTGGTAGCAAACTGCGCCACGGCAGTTATGCGGTTGTTAGCCAACGCGGCCTTCTCAAGGAATCCAATTATCTCTTTGCCACCCTGAACTTTTTGTAGCGCTTTAATTGACCTTCCAACGTAATTATTGATGATAGATGAGTCATGGACGATCTGGTGGTGGAAGGCAACCAGTTCTTTTGTGTCCAACGACGTTACAGATTGAAGAAAAAGTGTTTGCGCTTGGTAGGTTTCCTTTTCATCCTTGAGTTTAACAATCGTTCTACTTTGCGTTGCCGCAGACACACGCAACTCAGCCGCCTCAGTTTTTGCAGCCTTGGTTTCCTGTTCTTTTTCCGCCATGAGAGTGCGGATGCGTGATAAACCTCGCTTGAGATTTGCATCAACCCTATCCGGCTCAATATTCTCGATGTCGGCCAACAGATTTTTAACTTCATCTGATCGAGTTTGATATACCTCTTCCAGTAGCGATGGGTTAAACCAGAAACTTACAATTCTCTCTGGGCTGACCCCGATCAGTGACATAATCGACAGAGCAATGCGTTGATTTTTGCGCTCTCGGGACTGGACATACTGTTCGGTTGTTTCTTTCCAGTCTAACCCTTCTTCTTTTCGCACAAGAGTTCGGAGTGAATCCGGGATGCTGTCCCAGTCAAGACCATCGACAACAAACCGTTCTAGTTTCCTAATGACATCTAGGAAAAACCCTTCTCGCAATTGCTCAAATGCACTTGTTTTTTTGAGTCCTTCGCGGCTTGAAATTGGCTTGAACTGCTCCTCACTTCCTTTGATTTCGATACGTCCGACTATGTCTCGATTGCTTAAGTAACGAGCCGTGCCTTGTGTCTTGCGTAAATCAAGACCCAGCCAATCGTCACCGCGGTCTCCATAGGGTGCAATGCGAAAGCCATTCAAAAATAAAAATATTGATCCAAAATCTACCAGCCGAATGCCTGTCTGGCGCTTAAAGTAAGCCTTTTTGTATGGGTTAAGATAATAAATTACTACGCGCGCATCCTGCAGGAGCGGATATGACACATTGCGCTCGACTAGCGTAAAGACAGGTTCGCCATCATGGTATAGCTCTGTTTTTATCGTGCCATCTTTAGGGGAGATCGTGGCCTCAATATAGGTGCTATTGAATTCGAGTTTGTCAAAAATCTGGTTCTTGATTTCTACGTTTATTTTTTCCGAGTAATCCTTGCCCTTATCCCTGTCCTTGAGATCGGGTGCCGAGAAGCTAATGCGGAATTTGCTTCTCAGGAAAAGCTGGTTAGGGTTCAGGAACCGTTCAAGAGATTCTTTTAGTTTCAGAAGCCTGCTGTGATCCCAATCGCTCCTGAGGGTTGAGATAACCAATACTGTTCCGCTAACGGGAAAACTTTTTAGTCCGGCCAAGTTGGCGGCATCATCTTCTGCAATATCGATAATTACTAACTCGATCTGCTGAATGGTTAAATTCACCTTGCCTTCGATCTCAAAATCAGGCCAGACAATTTTTAGATGAAGAAGGTCACCGCCATCTGACCTCGTAAGTAAATCAAGTTGCTCACCTAGTCGATCACAGGAAAACCGCCCGATTCCCTTGTTTCCAGCGAGGTAGCCGCCATTTTCCTGATGTGCAAGCTTCTTCTCTGAGTATGCAATATTGAGCCATTTATTTTCTATGTCATCCATCCCCATCCCGCAACCCTTATCTGCAATTATGATGCGGGATGTATTGGATGTTTTCCCCTCTTTTGTAAAGCCATCAAACCTAACCAACACTGAATCAGATCCGGCGTCATACGCATTCTTTACCAGTTCGACAATTGCGATGTTGTCATCATTGATAAGGTCTTTCCCTACAAGATTTTTGAGCAGGGTATTGGTCTTGAAGTGGAGTGTTTTTTCCATAAGAGTCCGCTCTAGGAAGCCAAGTCCTTAAGAACCTGTCCAATCGCTTCCGAAAATAACGGCGGCACAGCGTTGCCGACTTGAGTGTAACGGGGGCACTCGTTCTTGCGATACTTACCACCTGTTGTGTATTTTCCGGTGAACTGAAACCAATCAGGAAAAGTTTGAATTCGCGCATTCTCGCGCACAGTTAGGATGCGTGGCTCTGAATAGTGAACCATATCATCAGGCAACGTGGTGATGGTTGCTGATGGCGAATCGCCATGCAGGGGCGTCAACGCATGTTTCTTGATGCCTAGACGTTTGCGGTCATCTTTGCTTAGTGTCTTGCCTTGGATGCAGGTATCAATAATCTTCTGGAATTGGAGGATGGTATCCGCTTTGTGCTTGGGGAGGCGCAAACTGTCTGGAGTTATATCTGTGTCTTTGCGCATTAATTTTACAAAGTTGGATTTACCGCCTTGCTTCTTATAAACGATCTGTTCGTAGCCCTTTAGATCAAAGTCAGTGCTCTCAACCAATTCCTTTCCTGAAACCTCCAAATCACCAATTGCCTGTTTAACTGTTACTGGCTTATCTACGGGAAGCCCTTTGGTCGAGAGGAAATGCTCCCGGCTTGCAGCAAGCAACTCGAACGGCGTCTTTCCATTGAGTTTTTTATATGCAGGATCATCTTTGCGGATTGCGATGATGATAAAGCGCCTACGGGATTGAGGAACGCCGTAGCTGCTAAGGTCAATCAGTTCTGGAAATACTTGATACCCAACTTCCTTGAGTCGCGCCATCACCTTGGTCGAATAAGGTATGTCCTTGCTATCTCCGTTACCATGCTTCTTAAACGGCAACGTAAAACCTCGCACATTCTCAATAAGCAATATCCGAGGCTGCAATGTTTCGACAAGCTTAATGTAATCGTCCGTAAGCGAGTTGCGCGGATCGGAGTGGGTTCTACGGCCTGCCATGGAGAACCCCTGACATGGTGGCCCACCAGCGAGAAGGGATATTTTCCCCTGCAATTCACTTAAATTATGACTGTAATCTTTTAGCAGGTCTGAGGTTGAAATGGCTTTTTTGGGAAGCCATTCTGGCCAATTGAAGTCACCCTGTTGTCCATCAACGAGATTTGTTTTCAGGGTTTCAAAAGCATTAGCGTTTTTTTCAATTGCGAAACGCCCCTGCCACCCGGCATTATTTAACCCGAGCGAAATTCCGCCACACCCTGCGAACACATCCGCAAAAGTGAAGAGTGCCTCTTTTTTAGTGTTTTGACTCATTTTATGGCGAAGCCACTATCCCCTAAGCGTGTAGATGATAGGAGAGATGATAGATGATGATAGGAAATTGCTTTTTACCATGAGGTACCCAATATAGCAAAAACGAAGAATATTGCAAGTGTTTTTTGTAAAATTAAAAACCAAAGCAACGGAAGCGGGAAAGAATGGTGTGGAATTGTAGGAGAAATAGGAGAATTGTCATGCGATGGGTAATGTGCAGCACATTACCCGTTTTTTTGCCAAAAAATGGCAAAACCGTCTCTATGTCCTGTGGAAAAGCGCAAGAAAAGGTTTAATTTTGCGCAATACAGGATTCATCATAACCGGGACAACCGTCTGCATGTTCGTTGAATGCATACAAGTCATCGAACATTTCATAAACCGGCTCATGGTTTTTTGGGGAGGAATTTGTGTTGGGAGGGTCTCTGGACGGCGCTGGCATCCAAAGACTGAGGTGTTTCAGTATCTGCCGTATTACCTGTTGGTCCGCCGGGTAGGTTGGGTTGGGTGAAGACTTTGTGCCAAACAAACTGAGACGTAGCACTCTCCACCTTCAATTGCCCTATTTGACGGTATAACTCATCTATTACCTTCTCTTTTTCCCCGATAGACTTCGCCTCCTTTCCCTGAAATATCCCTCCCAATCCTTCAATCGCTCGTTTGCGCCACTTTGCTATTTGTGTCTTATGGACTTCATACTGCGATGGCAACTCCGCCAGCGTCTTTTCCTCCCTGATTGCGTCCAATGCCACCCTTGCCATGAACTCCGTATCAAAACTCTTCCCTTTCACCTTGAGAACCGGTGTATACAAGGCTTTTAAGGTGTTTTTCGGTGTTTGTGGTAAATATCTTACCATTATATCCGCCCGTAAAACTAAACCAGAATCACATGCACTGTCACCATTAACAAAGAAGCAAGGAGGCAAAAGACGGCCACGCTGTTGATCTTTAACACCAGTTGTTCGGTTTTAGCCGTGGCGTCGCTATGCGTGCAGAGAAGTTTTAAGAGTCCCATCCAGCCAACGGCAAAGACACCAAGCACAAACAACCCGAACATAATGGGCGCGTCAAGCACCATGCCGTTTCCCATGAGGCAATACATGCAATGGTGATAGGGGAGCTGCATAAGCTTCGGGGCAATATATTCAATGGTCGTGTATAGCATAACGGGGATATTGACAATGCCAATCACCATCTGTCCGCACAATACGCACACCCTTATCGGTTTTGAAAGCGATATCCATTTTCCGGAAAGGCTCGTGAACAAGAGGGTGATAAGGATTACGTTGGTTACATAATAAACAAAAAACAGGGTATTTTGAAAGTGCTGCCCAAAGAGTGACTGCGGGATCATGGCCGATGGACGTAACGGCACGTCAAAAAAGGTTGCGCAACAGGAAACGGACATCAACGGTTTCATGCGGAGGACATACGTAATATCTGCAACGCCGTCAGCCAGTAAAATAATGCAAACGGGGAGGAGATAGAAGAGTATCCTCCTCATAAGCGGCGTTGTCGGCACAGACTTATCAACGGCATAACACAAGAGCCATCCCCCCATGAAGAAGAAGGCTATCGGCTTGATGATTTGCAGGAACGTTACGGTGGCCGGCAGGATTTGTGTCACCCCAAACATACACATCGCCCCCGGTATTTCAGGAACGAAGCTTTGGAGCATGAAGTAGAACCATGGCCAGATAAGCATGCGAACGAACAGGGTCACGCAGGCAACAAGGAACACCAGGTAGCCTTTTTGTTCAAAACGCGCCTTAGTTTCCGATGACAAAATCCCCCTGAAGGCCAGGATGGCGCGCATCGTGGCATACAGCAAATATCCGCCCAGGACAACGGACACAAAGGCCACAAACAGCATGGTAATGGTATGTATGTTTATGATCATAAATGAGTTAAGTTCTGTCGCCTGCGGCAACGGCTTTTTTGTAGCACCTACCCTCGTGGTCGGCCAACGGCTGAGAACCTCAAACAGTCAGCCGTCCCTACGGGACTAAAAATTTCTGTCTCTGATCCCACCGATAAATCGGTGGGCTATTTCCATCTGTCCCTACGGGACAAAATGCATATTTACAAGAAGGTGGGAATGCACCCTACACCAACTGCCGGCAATGACAATTGAAACAAAAAGGGCTGTCAAAAAAGCCCGTTCTTTTTACAAACGGCGCCTTCCAGACAGCCCCCAATTACCACTTGTTTTATAACCTACAGAAACACCACACCAACAGTGTCACGGCATCTCATTTGTTGTTTTTCAATGTGCTTTCCATCCTCGAAAGTAGAACACTTACCTCTGACAAAGATATCGAAGGTGAGGTAATCCTCTCGCGCAACAAGGCGAACGACTTATTCAAATCAGCCGCCATTGATGAGTCCAATGGGAATTGTGGCACGGATGACGATGCTCCCTGTGGCGGTGCGGACGGGGCTTTTTCCTTAATCTTTGCTAATTCACATTCCAATGCCTCTTTTGCATGTTGTAAATCAGCAATGTCCTTCTGCTTCTCTGCAATCTCTTTGTCTGCAATCTTCTTTGCTTCGATATAATAGACAAGCTGGTTCTTTGCGTCTTCATTACCTCTCTTGATATCGGTAATCTGTCTAACAGACAGATCTGCAATCTTCTTGTTTTCATTTTCAAGGGCGGCTATCTGCTCATTTAACTTGCCTTTAGCCTCTTCCAGTCCATTAAGCTTGCTTTGCTGTTCCATAATAGTGTTTTGCGCGCCGCCTATCATCACACCAACCGCTACCTTGACAGCGCCAAAGGTATCAACTTCCTTCTGTAATTCGGCAACTTTTGTGGTTAACCCATCCTTTTCTGTTGCGCAAGCCGCGAACTTATCATCTACTACCTTCTTTTCGGCTGCAACCTTATCCAGGTTTTCCATCAGCTCCGGCACCTTCAAGACCTCTTTGCGTCCCGCGCCAAGCTGCCGCTCAAGGGCGTGAACACGCTCTTTTTGCAACTTATACTTTTCCGTCACCGATACCGCAAATCCAACACAGAGCAACCCGAAAATACCAACCAATATTACCATAACTGCTTTAGACTTCGTATTACAGCTTGACATTATGACCTCCCCTTTTTTGATGTACTCTATATAAACTTTGATGGTTCTGTTGATTAAAATGATGTTTTTGCGATCTCCCCAGAAAAAACAACTTTTTGAGGAAAGAGGATGATAGCAAAATACCAAACGGGTTTCAAGTAAAATTGTTCTCAAATTGAACTTGATTTTTGAATGCGTCTTCAACCATAATAAAAGAATTGACGGTTGGAGATTGTTTTCTGCCATTCCAGACTGCCGTATTTTTACGGTAATGCCCTTTTACGGCACGGTGTTTTGAAGGTAAAACCAATGGGTGTGTAATTTCCAGAACCATTGATTTACAAGAATGATTTCCTATCGATGTGCTATAATAACGACATCTCTTTGTGACGAAACCCCCTTTTTTAATAAACCAGAAACCGCTTTTACCAAAATATCTCCTTTTTGCCGGTTAATAATACTATGAGCAATGATAATTTTGTCCATCTCCACGTCCACAGCGAGTACAGCCTGCTCGACGGCGCTTGCAAGGTGAGCGACCTGGTAGAGAGGGCCGTACAACTCAAGATGCCTGCCCTTGCGCTTACCGACCATGGCAATATGTTTGGCGCAATAGATTTCTATGAAGCAGCAAAAGCGCGTGGCATAAAGCCTGTCATGGGTTATGAGGCCTACGTTACCAAGGGTAGCCGCCTTGATAAAGAATCCAAAAATGGGAAAGAATCGCTGACACACATTACCCTCCTGGCGGAAAATAACGAAGGGTATAAGAATCTCTTAAAGCTTGCGACGTCGGCATACCTGGAGGGCTTTTATTATAAGCCGCGGCTCGACAAGGCGTTCCTTGCAACGCATTCCAGGGGGATTATCTGCCTGAGCGGGTGTATGACGTCGGAAATCAACCGCTGCCTGCTCAGTAACCGCTCTGAAGATGCGATGACGGCTGCGAAAGAATACCGGGATATCTTCGGCGCAGACCGTTTTTTCATCGAAGTCCAAAACAACAAGCTCGAACAACAAGCCCGGCTCGTGTCCGAAGCGACCGCAATCGCCAGGAAGCTGGAGGTACCCCTTGTCGCGACAAACGATGTTCATTACATGAATATGGACGACGCAAATGCCCACGACGCCCTTTTGTGCATCAACACGGGAAAACACCTGGCGGACGTGCAAAGACTGCGCTTCGGCACAAATGAATTCTACTTCAAGAATTTCCAGGAGATGCTGGCCGTCTTCCAACCCATCCCGGAAGCGCTTGAAAACACGCTGAGGATTGCCGAACGCTGCAACGTGGAAATGACCTTCGGAAAGGTGCATCTGCCTAAGTTTATCCCGCCGGACGGCATGAGCAACAGCGCCTATCTGCGAAAACTCTGCGAGGAAGGCGCGGTGCAAAAATACGGTTCCCTCACCCAAGTCGTCTGCGAACGCCTGGATTACGAACTCAAGGTGATCGAAAGCACCGGTTTTGTCGATTATTTTTTGATCGTATGGGACTTTATACACTTTGCCATCCAGCAGCGGATACCCGCAACGGGGCGCGGTTCCGGGGCAGGCAGCGCCGTGGCCTACGTCCTGGGCATTACCAACATCGACCCCATTGAGAACGACCTGCTCTTTGAGCGGTTTCTGAACGCGGAGAGGATTTCCATGCCCGATTTGGATATCGACTTCTGCGCGGAAGGCCGTGAAAAGGTCATTCAGTACGTCCGCGGAAAGTACGGCGGCGACCGCAACGTCGCTCAGATTATCACCTTCGGTACGATGAAGGCGAAGGCCGTTATCCGTGACGTTGGGCGGGTGATGGACATCCCCCTCTCCGAAGTGGACAAGGTGGCCAAACTCATCCCTAATACCCAGAACATCACCTTAAAGCAGGCGCTGGAACAGGAACCGGCGCTGAAGACGCTGTATGATACCGAAAAGCACATCCGCGACCTGTTTGACATCTCGGGGAAGCTGGAAGGGCTGTGCCGTCACGCGTCGGTACACGCCGCGGGTATGGTCATTTCTGATGAGCCGCTAACCGAATACGTGCCGCTGTCAAAAAGCGGAGACGTGGTAATCACACAGTTTTACGACGAGATACTCGTGGACAAGATCGGCCTGCTAAAGGCAGACTTCCTGGGCGTCAGAAAACTAACCGTTCTCGACAAGGCTGTTAAGCTCATCCACAAAACCACCGGCATCGACATCGACCTTGCGAAAATTCCCATGGACGACCGGAAGACCTACGACTTGCTCTCGCGCGGGGACGTAAAGGGCGTATTCCAGGTAGAAACCAGTCGCGGGTTCAAAGAGTTGCTGAAAAAACTAAAACCGGACAAGTTTTCCGACGTCTTGCCCCTGGTGGCCTTATACCGTCCCGGCCCACTCCAGAGCGGCATGGTGGACTCCTTTGTCAACCGGAAACACGGACGGGAGGAGGTTGTCTACCCGCATCCTTCCCTCGAACCGATCCTAAAAGAGACCTACGGCGTGATCCTTTACCAGGAACAGGTCATGCGTATCGCCAACCGCCTGGCCGGGTTTAGCCTGAACCAGGCCGACAACCTCCGCAAGGCCATGGGTAAAAAGAAGCCGGAGATCATGGCGAAGTTTAAAGACCAGTTTGTAAACGGCGCCGTAGCGAACAAAATTCCCAAAGATATTGCCGTCAAAATATTCGAGTTAATGGAGTTTTTCGCGGGATACGGCTTTAACAAGTCGCACTCGGCCGCCTACGCGGTAATCACCTATCAGACCGCCTATTTAAAGGCCAACTACACGGTACCGTACATGGTCGCCCAGTTGAGTTGTGAGCAACAGAACACGGATAAGGTCGTGGAATACATCGAAGATTGCCGCCACCTCGGCATTGCGGTACTCCCGCCCTGCATAAACGAAAGCCAAAACGGCTTCGCCATTTCCGATGGAAACAAGATACGCTACGGGCTGGGCGCCATCAAGAACGTGGGCGATAAGGCCATTGATTCAATAATTGCCGCACGGAATAAGAGCGGGCCGTTTACCTCGATCATAGACATGTGCAAACGGGTAGATTTGCGGGTGGTCAATAAGCAGGTAGTCGAATCCATGATCAAAGCGGGCTGTTTCGACTCAACACACGACAATCGCGCCCAGTTGGTTGCGGGACTCGACATGGCGCTGCAGATGGGAAGCATTGCGAGCAAGGACAGGCGCACCGGCCAAAAATCGCTCTTCAAACTGAACAACGAAATGGACCTCATGGTAAAGCCCGATTTGGGGATTGACGGCAACGCGATCCGCTGGAACGAGCAGGAAACCCGCAACGCGGAAAAGGAAAGCCTGGGGTTGTACCTGAGCTCGCACCCCCTGAACAGCTACAAAGAAAAACTGCTGCAACTGTCCACCGTCACCAGCAGCGAGATTTCTGAACTCCCGGAGGGCAGCAACCTCATCATCGGCGGCATCATCACGGCCATGAAGCCCAGCACCACCAAGCGCGGCGACCCGATGCTCTACTTTACCCTTGAGGAAATCGGAGGTTCGGTTGAATGCCTGGCCTTTAAACAGGAGTTAAAACTCTATCAATCCCTTTTGAACCTGGATGCGGTCGTTTTTGTTAAAGGCGAGGTGGGATACCAAAGCACGTCGCCCACCATAAGGGCAAAAGAAATCGTTGCCGTGAAGGACGCGCTAACCCGTTTAACCAAATGCGTCACCATCCGGATCGACGAAACCGGATTTAACGATGAAAAAATGGCCCAGTTGAAAGACATCATCAGAAAACACAGCGGCACCTGTCCGCTCTTCTTTGAGATATCAACCCCTGACCGCGGCAATACCTACATAAAATCCTCCAGCCAATATTTCCCCGCCGTATCAGACGACTTCCTCTCCAAAACCAAAGCCCTCTTCGGCCCCGACGCCGTAGAAATTAACCAGCCGGAAGTGCTTGTAATGGTTTGAAGCCCCCCCGTAGCGCGAACCTTTAAGCTTGCCGCACGCCTTACAACATCGCCGGGTTTTGCAGAAATATACTCTAAACGGTTGAGATTTTAACTTTTCCAAAAGACTGAAGTTTCACGTCTACAAAGGTTTTCAGCTAGAACCTTGCCAAATAAAAGTTAAATTCCAACCCGCTTGGAGTATATATTGGATACCTCATGGGAAAAAAGCAGTTTCCTATCATTTCATGGAATTACCCGCGGTAGCGCACGCGTCTCGCTTGCGCGAAATTAAACCTTTTCTTGCACTCTTCCA
>CAYHFB010000011.1:0-23062 GCA_964355695.1 uncultured candidatus Brocadiaceae bacterium | reverse complement strand
TAAGTCTCCGGCAGCTTTCCAGTTCCTGATTATTGATAATGATGAGGAACTTGTAAATCTAAGTAAAATAAGGCATTTATTACCATTTAGGGTGTTGATAAATGACCAGATACAAAATGATAAAATTCCTGGATGTTATCAAATTGAAACTGATAGTGTTGACAAAATAAAGTCTATGGGTAAAACACCACTTAATCGTGGTAAAAAAGCCATCGTAATCGCATGGGAGTTCTGGATAAGTGGATTGTTCAAAGAGAAAGGAATAACGAATTGCATGTTGAATGTCTTCTTTCTGCAGGAAAAAGAAGAGCAACCAAGCAAATCGTGGCCTAAAAAAACAGAAAAGATGAAGCTTGGTAATGCCACTGTTTGCATAAATACACAATCTGATGACTATGAAAGCTCAACTGAGCGCGAGAGGATGAATTCTATTATTTACGATAGACACTTTGGCATGTACGCCGGTATTTACAATAAGGTGCATGATGATGAAAAAGCTCTTAACAAGATAAATAAAGAAATATCCTTTCACGAAGCATACGACAAAACATCGTTAGACTTTATACATCTATTCTCCCAGTATAAACCGGAAACTGCTTATGGACTTATTGAAGCAGCGTTGTTAGATGTTCTCGTAATAGATGAAAGAATTGCTGAGGTTGCACATGCAAAGAGCAACTTCATGGAATCGTATGTTAAAAGTTTATATGTTGGTTCAGAGAAAGTATTTGTTGCTAAAATGGCTAACCTTTATCTGTGTACCCACATTAGAATTACAGTTAATAACTCAAGCACTAAAACCCTTCCAATTTATTCTCATCCTGATAACAAAATACCAAAAATATATGCAACATTTAATATTACGAAAAGCATAGAAAACGGTATAACTGATGTGACAGCAGAGGTTAGTTTCTGCGGTGACGGCACATTATTGTCGGAAATTAAAAATGTAAAGGTTGTTATTATTCACCAAGGAGTTCTTGAGACCTTTTTCAAAGAAGCCCTTGTAAGCAGGACAGATTACGAGGTCTTACTTGAAAAATTACAATGGTCTATCCCATATGTTATTGTTGATTCCGGCAGAGGTATTCCTTCAAAATTACCTGACAAAGCAAAGTTTATGCCGTTTTCTCTTATTGAGGACTTTATTAAAAAGGAGTATATTGCAAAGTACAGTCTGGTGCAAAACATTATGCCGTTAATAAGGAGGCAAAACAATGTGTAAAGTTGTAATAATCTTTTCATCTTGTACGAAAACTGATAAATCGTCATGGGAGCAATTCCTAAAAAAACAACCAAATGAAAAAAATTGGGGTAAAGAAATTGATATTAGCGGTTATAAACTGTATGTTTTTGATGGCAGTGAGTTCTTTAATAAAGAGAAAGATTGTTGGCTATATGACAGTATGTCTAAAAATATAGATGCAATTATGAAACAATATGAGAATGGTAATTTTGGTGTTTTACTACATTCTCAGGACCCAGAAATACTTGAAAAATTGCAGGAGAAATACAAAAACGATACTTTAAAGATACCTATTAAATTTGAAAGATTTTCCACGATACAGTGTGCGGAGGGCAGTATTTATCATAGTTACATAAAACCTCTTCTGATGGCAGATGCAAAGACATTATTTTTAAAAATTGCCGATTTGTGGGATATAATCTGTGGATTAGACGATATTCAGAAAGTTTACGAACTTCGCGCTGAAATTCTTAAGGGTCTTACCGCATTACACCTTGAGCTTCAGGGAGAAATTGATGATCTGAAAGAATTTGTTGAAAAATATCGTAAAAATATTAAATATGATACTTCGCGTAATAAATTAGAAAAATTACTCAAAATAGCCGGCATTGAAGCAGAATCAGACAAACGACGTCAGTTGCCTTTAAAATGCCTAACAGAATTGATCGCTGAAATGGAAAAAGAAACATGGGACAAGAAGCAAATAATGGTGTGCACTGAGAATTTATCAATGTATCTTGAGACAATCGTTAATCTGGTTGAATTTAAGGAGCCAATTAATTGTCCAGAATAATCAGTGGAAATGTATATGAAAATGATGTGCTGTTTAAGAAGACGCTGATAAAAACGCTGTCCTCACTGAAACTACAATCCGACCACGTTCTGTTTGTAAATTTGTCTTACGCCGAAAAACAAGAAAACAGTACTTTCTATTCTGGCATAGAGTACGTAATTAATTCGAGGGGCATTGAAAAGAACAACACTCCAGTGTTACTCTATGGGTTTGAGAGTATTGAGAGTCTAAACAAGAAACGTGTTGCCGCTATACTTAACAGTCCAGCGGTTGGTTATATCCAGATGCCGTTTAAGCTCGTAGCATTGGTCAAGTTGATAAAAAAGGTTGCAAGCCAGAAAACGACAGAAAAGACTTTGGATAAAGAAACAGCGCATAACCTGGCACTGGACAGGATTAGTGGTATTAAACATGACTTGAGAAATGCCATAATCCTTTTGAACCAGCACTTACAGGGATTAAAAGATCATGATGATAAGAGAAAATTGGAAAAATGGAACACACTGGCGAAATCTTTTAGCAACGATTTTATCTCTAAGAGGGCTTTGAGATATAGCAAGGTAAAAGATGTTGTAGAATGCCCTTTCTCGAAGAATAAAAGCTTGTACCGGGTGCCTGGTATTTTCAAAAAGGCAGAAGGTGGATACAAAGCTTTAAAAGCTATGATTGAACCTGACAATTGTTCTTTAAAAAGATTGCCCGCCATTATTAAAAAGGGCGAGAGCGTGGTTGCTTTAATCAGAGAAATTGAAACAATATTGGAAAAGGCGCAGCATGTCGAATAAATTCAGACTTCTACTCATTGATGACGATCAGGAGTGGGGGCATACCTTTATCTCCGAACTTTCACCGCTTGATTTTGATATCCACTTTGAAACCGAGGCCGAAAGTGCGCTGAAAAGGATAAACCTGGATAAACCAGACATAATACTCCTTGATATTTTGTGGACTACTGAGGACGGATCACATGTGAATAAAGGAAAACAAACGTTAAAGAAAATCAAAAACACGTATCCCGATATGCCAGTTATCATGCTTACGAATACCATGGGAAGCGATTTTTCCGAAACCGATTATCCGGGTGCTGTTTTTCCTTATGGGAAGGATTCCTTCGAAACAGGCGATAAGGAAGCATACGCAAGATTTGCAGAACTTATCATTGGAGAGATAAAAAAGAAAGCTTGTAAAGTCTCTGCTGATGAAAGATACGGCTTCATCGTTGGTAAAACACCTCTTTTGAAAGAAATCTGCAAAAAAATAGACGTTGCCTCAACAACAAAGGAGCCAGTGCTTATTACTGGAGAAACGGGAACAGGTAAAGAGTTGACGGCAATGGCAATCCATAATCATAGCGGTCGTCGTGGGACTTTTATCACAGTAAATTGTGGCGCGTTCTCAGAGACAATCCTTGAAAGCGAGCTCTTTGGTCATGAAAGGGGGGCATTTACCGGAGCTGACAAAAAGCGCAACGGCGTGTTTGAGGCTGCTTCTGAAGGTACTGTATTCCTTGATGAGATTGGTGATGCGCCATTGAAAGTCCAGGTAGAGCTTTTAAGGGTTATTCAGTCCGGGGAAATTAAAAAGCTTGGATCGCCAATGCCAATCTCAGTAAACACTCGTATTATTGCGGCAACCAATAAAAACCTTAATGAAGAAATCAAAAATAAAAGATTCCGGCAAGACCTCCTATATCGCTTAAAGGTAATTGAGATATATATGCCTCCGCTCAGGAACAGGAAGGAAGATATTTTGGAGCTTGCGGAACATTTTATAAAAAAATTTAACGATGAGCATAAAGGTAGCTATAAAACGCCTTCACTAAGGAAAGACGTCGTGGCGTTGCTTCAAGGATATAACTGGCCTGGCAATATAAGAGAACTTGGAAAGGTAATATACAGCGCTGCCTTGCATACAAAATCTAACTGGCTGCTGCCAAGCGAATTTTCTTTAGAAACAAATCAAATGATCAATTCATTTGCCATTGATACAGTTTCAATTGTAAGTAAATTTAAGAACAAAGAGATTGATTTTAATTCTATAACCAAAAGGGTTGCCGTCGGAACTTTAGAGATGAAAGCAATCCTCGAAGGTATTTGTCTGTGGTGTTACGAAAATGAAGGGCGCTTAACCGAGGAGCTTCTTGTCAAGTATTTAGGGCTGAACACAAGAGCAAACGTGCAGAGAATATTATCGGCAAACAGTATAAGCACTATAAAGTTAAAGCAGCAATTTCCACGGAGATAAATAATGAATATCACAATTGTATTAATTGACTCTGACGACAGCTACCGAGAGGCGCTTTTAAACATAATTAAAAAGAAAATTCCGGAAGCACAAGCTCATTCTTTGTGCTTTTCAGACACTCTTGAAGAAATGCTAACGCAGATTCGCAAAAAATCACCTAACCTTATCTTTATAAACTGTACTTATAATTCATGCGGTGTGGAACTTTTAAAACATATAAGATTGACTAGATCACTCGAAAATACAAGAAACATTCCCATCGTTTTATATTCTTTAACAAGCAAGGATCGGCTTTTGTGGTCAAATTCTGAAAATGAAATAAATGCAATGATAGTTTCGAAGGGGTGTTACATTTTTAATATATTTGAACTTAATAAGGCTATTTCCAAGGTGTTTGAGTGTTACAATGAATCCGATGGAAACAATGTGAATTCTTATTGGTACTTAATAGGTGATCAATTAATCGAGCCTATACACAATTTAAATACCATCAAGCATTATGTGAAGTTGGATACAAACACTGCAAACAGGCATGCTGTGGCAAATCTGTGGGGACCTCATCGACTGCTACGGGGATACAGGTTGGCTGTTGGCGGTAGTGATGATAACGATATAAGGAAATTAAATAATAATAATGAGAAAGAGCTACTGGTAAAAAAATTAATGTTTCTTATGGAAAATCACAAGAAGGCGAAAGGCGAACAAAGTGATAAGACGCTGGTGCATATAAAAGGTTGTAAAGAACTCGCCGAATCATTAGAAAAGGTCTTATATGTTGACGATGAGGCCGATGACGGCGAGTGGGCAGATACTTTATGTACGGTTTTATTCCATGGCTATCAGTTTACTAAGAAGTGTTGCAGTGTTAAGGGTCGGAATGTTTTTTGTGATAGAAATAATAAAGAAAGGCTTGTTTACTATACGCGTTTTGATAAAGCGGAAGAAGAAGTTGGAAAAGTTGGCGAATACTCATTAGTACTTCTAGATCTTAGAGGTAAGGGTGAGGATGTAGACGTTCACAAATCAGAGGAACTATCAGGCGTAAAACTGTTAAAAAAAATAAAATGTCCGGGAAATGGCGATCCAAGCATACCAATAATAATTTTTACAGCATCAAATAAGCAATGGAATTATGATCACGTGCTTGCGATGGGTGCCGATGGGTACTGGGTAAAGGAATCTCCTGAATTTGGAGCAAATGACAACTATAGTCTAGAAAATTTTGCTCGCTTAATCAAACAAATAGAAACCTTGTTGGGAAAAAAACACCTCAGAAACATCTGGCAATGTGTAAAAAAGTGTACTAGATTAATCAAGCAAATAGAAACCTTGCTGCGGAAAAAACACCACAGAAACATCTGTCAATGTGTAAAAAAGTGTACTTGCACTACTATAATGAAGGCAGAGGAAAAGGCGGAGGCGGAGGCGGTTCGCACTTTATTGAAGACTGCTTTTTTTCATCTTCAATATAATGACAGAATTCCATTTGACAGAATTGATCAGAAGCTGGATTCACCGCAGAAAAAGAACCCACAATGGTTGGCGAGCGCCATGATATTATTAGGTATATCTTGGGAAAAATTACGTGGCAGCAATAGTAAACTCGCATCCGTGAAAGATCCTAACATTATTGATTGCTTTTTATTCAGATTGAGAGGACATTATGCACATGCAGGAGATTTTGCCGACTTACATAATATAAAGGATGTTGAGATTTACTTTACATGGTTTGCTAAATTAGTCGAAAATAATAATGATAATTGTAACAAGAAGTTCTGTATGGCGTGCCATGAGGATGGAAGTGAACTAAAGAGTTTGTATCTGCTATGGGTTGAAAAGCATCCATATAAAGACAAGAATGGTAGCCCTACGAAAAAAGGTACGATTAATTGTAGTAAATCTCAACAAACTAATTTACATTCTCAATATAAAGACAAGGATGGCACCGTTACGAAAAGAGATTGGATTGCTTGTAGTAAATCTCGAGGTCATCCCTTATTTATTTATGCTGAATTTTGGAATAGTTTATCTGAATGCTTTAAAAAGTATTCGAATGGAGGTGTGCAACAGCCTGATTGCAAGGTTGTCAGGGAAAGGGTTGCGGAGTTGATTGATAACCATAATAAAAATTGCAAGTGTAATAAGAAATATAAATTTGATA
Organism: uncultured candidatus Brocadiaceae bacterium; assembly: GCA_964355695.1. Taxonomy (GTDB): domain Bacteria; phylum Planctomycetota; class Brocadiia; order Brocadiales; family Brocadiaceae; genus JACVXV01. The sequence goes on along the minus strand of CAYHFB010000011.1, from coordinate 16,618 downwards.
ATGAAGATATAGTTTATAGTGCTTTTTGATCTTTATTTAAACAGAGCAAGACCTTGGCAAGGCGAATTGCGTGTGAAGGGATTTTCAACCACGTGCTTTCATGAGGGAATGAATGGCGAAATTAAATTAGGCCTTCGGCGACGTATATCAGCGTAGTGGCAAGGCGCGCCTTGCCACTACACTCGCGCAACCGAGGCGGGTGCGCTACCGGTTTGAAATTCCTATGCTTAAATTAGGACTCAGCAACATTTAACTGCGTAACGGCAAGACGCGCCTTGTTTCTACTCCTACAATTGAATTTCCTATCCATATATTTAATGACGATGACGACCGCCTTTTCTTTCATGAAACCCTTGGAGAAATGGCTGAGTGGCAGGGTGACAGATTACCGCTAGATATGTTATTCTGCCTATACCATTGGAAAGAACTCACCTGCATGGCTAACAACCCATGGCGGTTCAGGGCTTTGCCCTGTTTCTGCCCATACATGTGTGTTTTGACCTGGCGGAACAGAGGGAAATAGTCTACCGACCTATTGGTGGGGACAAAGGGTGGAATCTTTAGTTCCGTAGGGACGGTTGACAGCATTAACGTTCTAGCCGACCTCTCTGACTTTGAAATAAAGAAATCTTTGCTAATGCTCATGTAAATAACCATGACGATGTTCGTGTTCGTGAACAAGCGCATCGTGACGATGGCGATGCTGGTGAACGAGGTTGTTTTTTAGCAACAACTCTGTGTCGGCTAAAATCTCTTTATATCCTCCAACGGCAATCGGGCGTTTCTCTTCACTGAAAACAAGCACCCGGTCTGCAACTTCCTGGGCAAGGAAAATGTCATGCGTTACGATCAATAACGTCTTCCCTTGGGCTTTCAAGGCATAGAGGATGTTGATAAATTTCGAGACGCTCCGTGGGTCCAGCCCGCTGGTCGGTTCGTCTAACAACAAAATATTTGGGTTCATGGAAAGGATTGTGGCAATGGCGGCCCTCTTCTTTTCTCCGAAACTGAGGTGGTATGAGGTGCGGGCGCCGTAACCTTCCAGTCCCACCAGGAGCAAGGCTTTTTGTGACGCGGCAATTACTTCCTCACTGTTCCATCCCAGGTTTGCGGGGCCGAACGAGACGTCGTCCATCACCGTCGGACAAAATAATTGATCGTCAGGGTTCTGGAAGACCATTCCCATTTTACGACGTATTTTTTTTAAATTTTGCCTGTTGAGGACGACGCCATTAATTTCAACATTGCCCGTACCATCCAGAACGCCCATAAGATTCATGAACAGCGTGGATTTCCCGGTTCCATTGGCGCCGATGATTACCATTGTCTCGCCTGCCATCACCTCGAAGTTTACGTCCTTCAGCCCAACGGTTCCGTCAGGATAGTGGTAATTGAGATGGTGAACTTTTATAATCCTATCCATACGCGGGCATCAGGTGTTTTGATGCATCCTATCTTGTAAATCAAACCCGACACAATGCCGGTTAATAAAATGAAAATAGCCGCAGTAAATAAAAAATCTTTATAAGACAGCTTGAAACGTTTTACGCAGGGTATTTCACCGCTAAAACCTCTGAGTACCATTGCGCTGTATACTCTTTCGGCACGCTCAAACGTCCTGATAAATAATCCACCCACCATGTACCCTACGACAAAAAACTGCTCTCTGTATCGAAGTCCAAAGTAGCGCATAGCCCTGGCTCGTATCAAACGCCGCGCCTCCTCAATCAGCACGAAGATGTAGCGGTACATGAATGACGTAAGCATAATCAGCAACCGGGGCGCCCTTAGCATGTCCAACCCCTTCAGAAAGTCAGGGAAGGGGGTTGTTGAAGAGGCCAAAACGAACAGCAAAATGGATAAACTCGATTTTACCACAACGTTGAGAAACATCCACGCACCTTCGTAGGTGACGGCGAACTTCCAATAACCCACATTCAGATATCCCCACACCTGGCCCTCTTTCAGGAAAGGCACAAACAGTGCCATTGCAAGTATGAAAGGGATTGAGACGCAGGCCCTTTTAAATACCTGGCCTACGGTAGTCCCTGAAAAAAAAGTCAATGACAGAATCAGGAGAAAATACAATTCAAAATCTTTATACCGTGTAATGGGGGTGAGTATTATACAAAGAATGATGGCGAGAAATGAAACAATTTTTGCGCGCGGGTCAAGGTTTTCTACCAAACGGTTAGTTGTTGTCATAAATAATTTGCAATAACCTGGCGCGGCATAGCCGCAACCAAAAAACAGTGGGCAGCAGGTTCGGGACAACTTCATGTTGCCGTGCCATTAGGGCAAAAGCCAAGTATGACACAAACCTACTAACCCCAGCATTAAGGCTGGGGTTACGGCGTTATCTCCCTGACAAGGAAGTTTTTACTGGATAACACTATGAGGCAAGAAGCAACCGCTCCAATGCCATCACGACGCCAACGCCTCCCATTAAAAATAGAATGGCCGTCACAAACATAATTTTTATAGCGCCGTTAATTGCGCTCAAGGTTAATTGGTTGTGTGCGTCACCAATAAACGGTTTTGCAATAATTTCACCTTGATATGAGCTTGGTCCGCCTAGTTGAATACCCAGCGCCCCGGCCATGGCGGCCTCAGAAATGCCGCTATTGGGGCTTTCGTGCTTTCTGCCATCCCTGATTGCAATCTTTAAAGACCGGACCGGACTATAACCGCAAAAAAAAGCTGCCACAGGAATTAACAGGGTTGAAATCCTTGCGGGGAGGTAGTTGGCAACGTCGTCCAATCGCGCCGACGCCCAACCGAACCGAATATATTTTTCGTCCTTGTGTCCCACCATGGAGTCCATGGTATTTACAGCCCTATACGCCATTGCCCCCGGCGGTCCGCCTACAAATGCGAAAAACAAGGGAGACAAAACGCCGTCAACGGTACTTTCAGCAACCGTTTCAACGCAAGCGCGGATGATTTGTTCGTGATTCAGATGAGCCGTATCACGCCCGACGATTTGCGACAATGCCTTCCGTGCGTTTATTAAATCATTTTTTTTGAGGAAATGCATTACCTTTTTTGCCTCATCGACCAGGCTTTTGATAGAAATTGAAAAATAGATGATAACGGCGCCGGCGATTGTCTCAGACAGGCAACACCGTTGGCTTGTTATTGACATTATAACGGCGGCTGACAGCCAAATAGCGCTGGTAATAACCGCCGTCAGTAGTATCCCTGCCGGACGTTCCGGCAAAGGCAACCTTCGTAGTACGTGTTCAAAACACTCTATAAACTTGCCAATCAGCCTTACCGGGTGGTAACGCCATTGTGGGTCGCCGATGAGAACGTCGAGGATGAAGGCTGTTATAATTTGAAAATGCAAGTGTGGCGCAGGGCAGAAGGTCACAGATGGTAAAAGGGGGGTGGTATTAGGGCAAAGTGACACGGGCGGCGCGTCACAACACAAACTCGTTCCCAAGCCGAAGCTTGGGAACGAGTTGAACTGTTGCTGAGTTTATTAGGCTGTGGCATAAAATAACGACCACCTTAGTTTTTCACTTCATAATCTGCGTCGATGATGCCATCGTCGCCGCCTTCTCTTTTTTTCTCTTCTTTCTTTTGGCTGCCTTCACTTCCATGCGGCGGCTGCTGTTCGCCTTTTGGGGCAGTATCCTGATACATTTTTGCGGTGAGTTCATGCAGCATATTGGTAAGTGCTTCCATCTTTTGCTGCATGTCCTTTTCATCTTCAGTTTTAGTGGACTCTCTCAAGTCCTTTATAGCTGATTCGATTTTTTGCTTTTGTGCGGCGTCTACTTTATCGCCCATGTCCTTTAAGGACTTTTCGGCGCTGTATGCAAGGTTGTCCGCCTTGTTTTTCGTTTCAACCTTTTCTTTTATTCGTTTGTCATGGTCTGAGTATTCCTGAGCTTGTTTCACCATGCGGTCAATTTCATCCTTGTTTAACTTCGTCGAAGCCGTGATGGTAATCTTCTGCTCATTGCTGGTGCCCAGGTCTTTTGCATGGACGTTGATAATACCGTTAGCATCTATGTCGAAAGACACCTCGATCTGCGGAACACCTCTTTGCGATGGCGGCACCCCCGCGAGATGAAACCTGCCGAGAGTGACGTTGTCTCTTGACATTGCCCGCTCACCCTGTAAGATGTGAATTTCAACGCTCGTCTGATTGTCCTCTGCCGTGGTAAATACCTGGCTTTTCTTTGTCGGAATGGTCGTGTTTCTCTCAATGAGTTTCGTAAACACGCCGCCAAGGGTTTCAATGCCAAGCGACAGTGGCGTTACGTCAAGGAGCACAAGGTCTTTGACCTCGCCCGACAAAACACCCGCCTGGATTGCTGCGCCCATTGCGACGCATTCCATCGGGTCTACGCCGCGTTCAATCTTTTTCCCTGCGTAATCTTCTACGAATTTCTGAACGATGGGCATTCTTGTAGGACCGCCGACAAGGATTACCTTGTGGATGTCGTTCGGTGTGAGCTTGGCGTCTTTCAGTGCCTGCTCAACCGATTGGCTGCATCGGCTTACAATGGAAGAAACCAACTGCTCCAGTTTTGCCCTCGTGATGGCGTGGGTAAAGTGTTTCGGACCGGAAGCATCGGCGGTTAAAAACGGAAGATTGATATCGGTAGTCAACGTCGTTGAGAGCTCGATTTTTGCCTTCTCCGCCGCCTCACGCAGCCTTTGCAAGGCCATTTTATCATTCTTAATATCAATGCCGTATTCTTTCTTGAACTCAGCGACCAGATAATCGACAATGGTATTGTCCATATCCGTTCCGCCCAATTGGGTATCGCCGCTCGTAGAAACAACCTCGAAAACGCCCTGTCCAAAGTCCATGATCGTGCAATCCAAAGTACCGCCGCCCAAATCAAACACCAGTATTTTCTGCGATTCATCAACCTTGTCCAGCCCGTATGCTAACGATGCAGCGGTAGGTTCGTTAATAATACGGACCACGTCCAGCCCCGCTATGGTGCCTGCATCCTTTGTCGCTTGCCGTTGATTATCGTTGAAATAAGCCGGTACGGTAATTACCACCTTCTCAACGCGTTCACCGAGAAATGCCTCTGCATCCATCTTGATTTTCTGAAGGATAAATGACGAGATTTGTTGGGGGGTAAAGGACTTGCCGCGAATGTTTACTTTGTAATCCGTTCCCATTTTCCTCTTAATTGCGTATATGGTGCCTTCCGTATTGCTGACTGCTTGCCTTCTGGCAGGTTCCCCGACCAGTTTTTCACCATCCTTAGTAAAAGCAACGTAAGAAGGAAACGCCTTTCCGCCAACGGTTGCACCTTCAGCGCTCGGTATAATCGTGGGTTTTCCCCCGATCAACACTGCGGCGGCCGAGTTGCTTGTTCCCAAGTCTATCCCAATAATTTTTGCCATAGATTAATCTCCTTTTTCCTCTTCCGTCTTATCCGGATTCTGAATGTCTTCTTGTGTAGATTTTTGTGAAACAACCACCTTCGAAGTTCTGATTACAAACGAATTTAATAAATAACCTTTTTGTATTTCTTCCATGACGGTATCTTCCGGCAATTCATCATTAACCTTTTGCATGAAGACCTCGTGCTTGTAAACGTCTAATGGTAGGCCTATGGAAGATATCGGCTCCAGCCCCTCCGATTTTAGTATGCGTGAAAATTCTTTATAAATCATTTTGACGCCATCAACGAATTCGTTATTCGCCGCGTCTTTTACCGATGAAATCGCTTTTTCAAGGCTCTCGTACACGTCCAGCAATTTCCTGATGAGCGAGTTTGTTGCCGTGCGTTCTACGTCCTGCCTTTCCTTGATGATCCTTTTCTGGTAATTATCAAAATCGGCAGCCAATCGTTGCTTTGAATCCTGGATTTCGCTGAGCTTCTTTTTGCAGGTATCCAATTCCTGTATAAGGGATTGAATTACGGTTTGCTGTTCTGCTACCGGTTCCTCAGAGGGCGATACTATTTCCACGTTATCTGATATATCGATAATTTTTTCTTCTTCATCTGACATGTTTGACTAACCCTGTATGAGCTTTTCCAAAAACTTAACTTTTTATTAATTAATAGAATAAATCGTAATTGTAGCACACGTATGAAAAAAGGCAAGGGTTCAATTTAAAAGTGTGAAAGGGGGGGGGGCATTTACAATGCCATTGCCGACCATGAAGGTCGGCGCTACAAATGCCGTCGCCGTAGGCGACATGAATTCTTCGACGATCGGTCTGTATTCAACACACCGGCAGACGATTGGCTTGGTTATGATGAATCCTGTGATGCCTACTTTTTTATCTTTTCCACCCATAGATTCCCCCGAAGAGACGAAAATTTGATATTTGGCAAACCTAGTATAATATCTGTTTTACTTGGTTTATAACCTTTTCCGCAATTGCGATTCCTTTATTACAAATTTCTTCATTCGGTTCAAAATAAGGTAAGGCGTTTGCGAGCGGATACTTGGAGGGCAAGTATATTGTGTCTAAATAATCACAGTCATCATCAGATAAGTCAATTTTGATACCATTCTCATCAAGAATGTTCTTTAATTCAAATATGCTGTGAGATTTTTATTAATCCTAAAGCATGCTCTATTAAGAGAGCTTTCATGGATTTCTCTACCGTTTGTTGGATATTTTGTAGGCATGGATTAAAGAGTGTGCTTTCTAATAAAATTTTAGCGGATTTCAAATTCTCTATGGAGTAGCATAACCAGGCTTTCGTCTCATCTTTCATAAATGAGTTCACCTGCTTTAATCTGCGTAAGAAAAAAGTTATTTGGCGCTTCATGCCGAATGGGAATAATCTCTACAGGAATGATTCTGGAGATATTTCGAGTCAACCTTCTATACCGCATCGCCAAGTCAACGTATGTCTCATTGCTATCTTGAAAAATAGCAACATCAACATCGTTTGGTTCCTCTGAGACCAGGAATGAACCAAAAACAATTATCTTGCGGATTTCCTTCTCCGACATTAACGAGTCCCTTAAGTCCTTCTTTATCCTATCTTTTGATTTCTTTAACATATGTTTTTTCCTCTCTATAAGTATAAGTTAAAACAACTTTCAATCTAAACGGATATGAGCGTTACGTGCCAGGCTACATGCCGCCGCTTCTTAATATCCTGGAAAGTGTTGTAACGTGCGTTGGCGATATGGTGGTTTGCTGGAGACCCTGCACGGTTGATTCTATATCGTAAGAAACCCTTTTGATTTCAATGCGGCCGTCTTCCCACACCGCGTACGAAGCCAGCGGTATGCCGTCGCGGGGTTGTCCGACGCTGCCGGGATTTATATAGGTAATGCCGTTAATCTCGCGTACCATCGCTAAATGGGTGTGGCCCAGAAAGACAACGTTGGCAGTAATGCCTTCTGATTCTGTGATAAATTCCGCGTCTTTTACGTTGGGTCTGAGATATTTATGGAGATCGCCGCTGGGTGAGGCGTGGGAGAAAAAAAACCTTTTCCCTGCAGACTGGAGATTCAACGTTAACGGCAAATTACCAAGAAAGCTTTTTTCGTCATTATTCAGCGTTGCAATGGTAAACCCCTTTCCGGCATTGCTGAGTTCCGAATATTTTTCCGAACAGCCGCATCCCAGGTTATTACCAATAGCGTGATCATGGTTTCCCCGAACGATTTTATCGGTCATGCCCCGGATCTTTTTAATGCACTCACCGGGGTAAGGGCCGTAGTTGACCATGTCTCCCAAACAAAAGACCATATCTGCGTTTTCCCGTATGGCATTCAAAGCGGCGATATTGCCATGGATATCGGATATTATTAGTATTTTCATGCAGAGTTCCGTTTCAAGCCCCTCAAGGTAAGCGCAGGCGTAGATTTCAAAAAATATCAATCTCTGTTTGTTAGCTTATACATTCCATAGCAGTGTTAAACTTATCGGTGCTTAAATCTATCTCGAAGGGCATAATTTTTTTCTTGTTATTATCGTAAAGAAGCCTTATTTTGGGTTTGGATATGTCATATTTATTTAAAGAGGATACGATTCCCGAAAAATCCCGATACCGGCCGCTTATCATCAGTACCTCACAACCAATCGGATACTTTGGCACAATCTGTAAGAAACAATCTACCAATTCTTTGTTAAATTGAGAACCGGCGCCCACCCTAACCAATTCGTGTACAAGGTCGGGGCGTAGGGCCGTGCGGAATGGCCTGTCAGATATACAGGCGTCATAGTAGTCCGCTATTGCTGCAATTTCCGCGATGGTAATCATTTGTATCTCATCTGAGTAAGTCATGGTGCCTTTTTCAATTTTGTTTGAGCCTCTAAGTCCTCTGGGATAACCTAGCCCATCCTGCCGCTCATGATGCTGGTAGGCTATATGTATGGAAGCTGCGCCTATGGTTTCGATGTCCTTAAGCAATTCATATCCATAGGTGGTGTGAAGTTTTATGTGCTCGAATTCAGCTTGTGTTAATTTATCCGAATGATTGACAAGGGTTTCATCTATAAAGATATATCCAATGTCGTGAAGGAACATACCTACAGCAATTTGCTTCAGTTTCTCAACGCTTAGCTTCAACTTTTTGCCCATAAGTAACGCCAAGATTGCGGCATCAAGGGAATGTTCAAAGAGGTAGTTATCAAAACTCTTTATCGAATGCAAACCGGACAACACTTCTTGATTTAAAAGATCATCAACAAAGGGTCCGATATTCTCACACAGTGTTTTAAAATGCGGATTATCATAAAACGATCTTTTGAATTTAGTGGTGTTAATGTTCTTTGAAAGGGCGTCAGTCGCCTCTGCTTCTATTTCTTCTAAGATGGATTTGGTCATGGTAAACGTGCTGAGGATGTCTTTTGTTGACATAATTCGAATCTTATCGGATATGGGGTCATTAATAATGATACCTTCCGTTTCTTTATCCTCAATGTAAATCTTCACAAATCCCCTGCTTTTCAACTGGCTTATGTATCGATGTTCAAGGATTATCCCTTTGTTGAGCAATATCTCGAAATTGTTGCCGTATACCGCTTTCGCTAGCTCCATTCCTGGAACTACGTTGTTTATATGAATTCTGCGCATAAATTGATTATCGTTGCTTCGACCCTGATTTTATTTAAATGGTTAAAAATGTACATCTATAAAAACGTGTGATTGCACCCAATTACAAACGTCAACTAAAACACTCTACTTCAATATGTCTGGTGTAAGAACCCAAATCTATTTCAATCGGTTTAATCTTTTTTTTCTGGTCATCGTTTAACAGTAAGATTTTGGGGGAAGACAGCCGTTGTGGGTTCACCGACGCCACGATACCGGTATAATCTTTATATTCTCCACTTTTAACCCTCAGCTCGTATCCCACGGGATATTTAGGCACCACACTAAGAAAACAATCCACCAATTCTTTGTTAAATTGCACTCCGCTGCCGGTCTTAATAAGCTCGTAGACCAAATCAGGGGGCAATCCCTTACGGTATGGCCTATCGGAGGTACAAGCGTCATAGAAATCCGCTATTGCCGCAATTTCTGCAAGCATAATCAACCGATCACCTTCCTGGAATTTTAATGAACCCGTATCAAGCTTGTTATCTCCCCTCAGTCCGCGCGGATAGCCTCTGCCGTCTTGCCTTTCATGGTGTTGGTAAGGGATATGTGCGGCAACGCTTCCTATTTGTTCAACGTCTTTTAGCAGTTCATAGCCATAGACGGGGTGTAGCTTAACCTGTTCAAACTCTTCCGGGGTCAACTTACCCGGTTTGTTAATGATTTTTTCGTCTATGAATATTTTGCCAATATCGTGGAGAAATTCTCCAACTGCAACTTGTTTCAATTTGTCCTGATTAAGCAGAAGTTTTTTTGCAATAATAGTCGATATCACCGCGGTGTCAACAGAATGTTCGTAGGTGTAATTATCAAAACTCTTAATTGAATTTAATCCCGATAGCACGTCCTGGCTCATAATGCCTTCGAGAAAATTGCCGATATTATTACAAAGGTGGGCAAGAAGGGGATTTTGCTGAAATGATTTTTTAAATTTTGGCGTATTAATGCTTTTTAAAATGGCGTCTGCAGTATGCGCTTCTATTTTTACTAAACATGCTTGAGTAACCTTAAACACCTTGAGAACGTCTTTTGTCGCCATGATGCGGATTTTATCTGATATGGGGTCTTTAATAATAACGTCTGCCGTTTCCGCATCTTCAACGTAAATCGTTGTATATCCCCTGGTTTTTAGTCGGACAATATAGTCCTTTGTAAGGACTACCCCTCTATTTAACAGGACGTCAAAGCTATCCGTGTAAATCGTCTTGCCCAGCGCCATACCAGGTTCTGTCTTATCTATTGATATTCTTCTCATAAAAGTTGCTCAAATAATGTAATTGGTTACAAACGTCTAAGTAAAACACTCTATTTCAATAAGCCTGGTGTAGGAGCTTAAATCTATTTCAATCGGTTTAATCTTTTTTCTCTGGTTGTCGTTTAACAGTAAGATTTTTGGGGCCGACAATTGCTGATAATTCAACGATGCCACTACACCGGTATAACCTTTATATTCACCGTTACTAACCCTCATCTCGTACCCCACAGGGTATTTGGGTACCACAGCAAGAAAACAACCCACCAATTCTTTGTTAAAGTGAACTCCGCTGCCGAACTTAATAAGCTCATGCACCAAATCAGGTGCTAATCCCTTACGGTACGGTCTATCGGAGATACAAGCGTCATAGAAATCCGCTATTGCCGCAATTTCTGCATGCATAAGCAAACTATCGCCTTCTTGATATTTTAATGCGCCCGTATCGAGCTTGTTGTTTCCCCTCAGACCGCGTGGATAGCCTCTGCCGTTTTGCTTTTCATGATGTTGGTAGGCGATATGTGCGGCAATGCTACCTATTTGACGAACGTCTTTTAGCAGTTCATATCCATAGACAGGGTGCAACTTAGCCATTTCAAACTCTTCCGGTGTCAATTGTACCGGTTTGTTGATGATTTTTTCGTCAACGAATATCTTTCCAATATCGTGGAGAAATCCTCCAACCGCAATCTGTTTTAATTTTTCCTGATTAAGCATCAGATTTTTCGCAATTATAGTCGATATCACCGCAGTGTCAACGGAATGTTCGTAGGTGTAATTATCAAAACTCTTAATTGAATGTAACCCCGATAGCACGTCCTGGCTCATAATGTCTGCAAGAAAATGGTTAATATTATCACAAAGGTGGGCAAGAAGGGGATTTTGTTGAAATGCCTTTTTAATTTTTGTCGAATTAATACTTTTAATAATGGCTTCTGTAGTATCCGCCTCTGTCTTTGCCATGGATGCCTGGGTAACCTTAAATACCTTGAGAATGTTTTTAGTCGCCATGACGCGAATTTTATCTGATATGGGGTCTCTAATAACAATGTCCGCTGTTTCCGCATCGTCAATACAAATCGTTGTATATCCCCTAGCTTTTAGTTTGATAATATAGTCATTGGTAAGGAATACCCCTCTCTGTAACAGGACGTTAAAGCCGCTACTGTGAATAGTCTTGCCCAGCACCATGCCCGGCACAACCTTATCTATTGATAGTATTCTCATAAAAGCCGTTCAAATAACGTAATTGATCAAAAAAGTATTTCCATGCCTTCGTGTGCAGCAAAACACTCTAAAGGGCGGTCATTTAATACTTCCTTGCAATTGGCAACAAGGACGTCGATGTGATCGTCGAAACGGTCAGGGTCGTGATGAAAGAGCGCCAACCGTTTCACCCTCGCCTCCATGGCCAGGCTTACAACCTCTGGGATTGACGAGTGTCCCCAGCCCACCTTGTGCTTGTATTCCTCCGTTGTGTATTGGGCGTCGTGAATCAGCAAGTCGGCGTCACGCAGCAAGGCAATCATCTTTGTTGTCATGTCTAACTGGTATTTCAGGCCGGAGGTGTCTTCCGACCACAGGGGTATTGGCACGATTTCATTGTCGGTGAAATAACCTATCTTTGTTTTCCCCATGGTTATTACATATCCCATGGACATACCAGGATGGTTGGTATATATCGTATTTATCGTTGCATCGTCAATGCAAAGCCTTCCTTCCGTTAGTATCTGGAATTTTATTTTTGCCTTTAAGGAACGTAACCGTATCGGGAAATAGACACTTTCCATTTGATTGGAGATGATTTTGTCCAATCTTGTCTCCTTGGTATTCATGCCTAAAATATTGATTTCATTTCCTTCCTGATACGATGGCATGAAAAAGGGTAATCCCTGTATGTGATCCCAGTGGAAGTGACTCAGGAAAATATAAACTTTTTGTTTTATTCCGCTCTTAAGCAAAGTGTTTCCCAGTTCCCTGATGCCCGTGCCGGCATCAAATATAAATAACATGCCGTTCGGCAAGAGTATTTCTACGCAGGATGTATTGCCTCCATATTTAACGTATTTTACCCCTGGGGTTGGAATCGACCCTCTAACACCCCAAAATTTAACCTTAATGCCAGACTTCACGGTGCATTTCCTTAAAAACAGAATTACATGAGATACTATCGGATTTTATAAAAATATTTCTCTTTTACCTTTAAGTACGAACGCCACGCCAGATGTTTCTCCCGGCAACGTGGTTAATGGCCGATGACACGGTCATTGCCAAATAGAGTGCGCTACAGCATGGCAACGTAAACGCACGCCATACGCCAAGCCGGTAAAATTTGAGTATGGGTATATAGGTAACCGTCGTGGACAAAAAGGCAATAATTGAGGGCAGCGTAACGGTGTATGTGCCGTTAGCGGTAACAATAGAGACGTAAATACCAATAATAGGCGCGATAAAGAGAATGGACAACCCCAACGTCGTTCCAGCCAGTGCCAGCCAGGAGTATTTTAATTGCGCAAATGCGCTTCGCGACACCATGTGCCATATATCACTTAGTTGCTGATACGAACGGATGCTTACTACGGATTTCGTTAAGGAAAGAGAGATTGCCATGTGTGCGCTTTTGACTCTCCGGGCCAAAGCGAGATCGTCTATCCAGGCATTACGATAACTTGCAATTCCCCCAATTTTGTCGAGGGCGCAACGCGAGATGAGGATGCATCCACCTGCAGCAGCGGACAATTTCGAACGCCGGTCATTCACCCGTTTAAAGGGGTACAGAAAATGGAAAAAGTACACGAATGCCGGGATTAACAGCCGTGGCCACACGCCCGCCGTGTCAAGCAAGGCCATCATTGAGACCATTTCCCGTTGTTCGATTAACGCCTTTTCGACAATCTTTTGCCACAAGCCCTGTTTGTGAAGAATGTCTGCGTCGGTAAATAACAACCACTCACCCGATGAAGCCTTTACTCCTTGCTCAAGCGCCCATAGTTTGCCAGCCCAGCCCGGTAGGGGGGGAGTGCCTTTGATAACCTGTATAACACGGTTGTGGCCTTTTGCAATACCCATTGCGCATCCAGCCGTGTTGTCGCTCGATTCATCGTCTACCAGGATAATTTTGGATTCCGGATATTCCTGATTAAGCCATGAAGGCAACGTTACCGGCAATGAGTCAGCCTCGTTGCGCGCCGGCACGATAACAGATAATCTGGGCCAGCGTGAAATTGGCGATGTTGGGACCTCTGAAATTTCCCACTGTTCAGATGTCCTCCAGCGTGCAGGCATCAAGAGCAGTGATACCCAGGCAACGGCGGAAATGATACAAGCGCCCATTAAAAGAGATAAAATCATGTATATACTCAAACCGGCGAGGCAGTGCCTCAGATCGGTAAAAAACGTTTGAAACCACAGATTCTACTGCTTTTAGATAAAAAAACCCACGTAAACCAAACGTGCTACTCTAACAAGGTAACAATCTCCTGCATATCCGTAGCAGGCGGCTTACAAGTATTGTTTTCGCACACGTACACCGTAGCTTTATTATCAATCATACCTTGTGCCTTTACCCGTTCTGCGACTTCTTCGATAGATTTATCGGCTGATGAAGAAACAATCAGCGTCTTGTGCGGGATAAAGCGACGCCTTACTTCTCGCAGTATCCGTTTTGTGTCGTCCCTGCCGGGGTCGCCTGCAACGACGATATCTTTCGTTGCCCCAATCGCAAAATCCAAGCCACAGAGAAAGTGTGTATAGCCTGATGGATATTGGTTTATGGTATCGCTAAAGGCGGATGTTAGACTGTCTGCAATCTTCAACAAATCAGGGTTCCCCGTTATATGTCCCAATCTGAGCATATTCAAGAGCGCCATTGAATTTCCCGAAGGTAGCGCCCCATCATAGACTTCCTTGGTTTGTGCTATAAGAGGTTCGTTCTTCTTCCCGCCGAAGAACAAACCACCATCCTTCTCGTCCCAAAAGTTGTCTAACATCTGTTTATTCAACGCTAAAGATGCCATGAGGTATTTAACCTCAAAGGTGGTCTCGTAAAGATCGATCAAACTCCCCACAAAATAGGCGTAATCGTCCAGGTATGCTGGGATAAATGCCTCGTCAACCCGATAACACCTCAGCAGTGTCCCATCCGTTTTTCGCAGGTTACTCAAAATAAAATCAGCCGCCTGCACTGCGGCCCGTGTATATTTGGGTTCGTCAAGCGCCTGAGCGCCACGTGCGAAGGCAGAAATCATTAATCCATTCCAGGCGGTGAGTATTTTGTCGTCTTTATGGGGATGTATGCGTTTCTCTCTTGCCTGAAAGAGTTTTTCATGGGCTGAGCCGAGCAGTTTCTGGAATTCTCCGGGTGCCAGCCCTTCCCGTTTAACAAAGGCATCGACAGGTTTATCCACGTGCAGGATATTGTTGTTATCCTCAAAATTACCCTCTTTTGAAACGTCGTAGTAATCGCAAATAATCCTGCCGTCTTTCTCCCCCAAAATCTTTACAATCTCATCTGACGTCCAAACGTAAAACTTTCCCTCAACCCCCTCGCTGTCGGCATCCTCAGCGGAAAAGAAGCCGCCATGAGGTGACGTCATATCCCTAAGTACATAATCCAGCACGCCACGGGCGATAGTGGCGTAAAAGGCCTTTCCGGTCGCCTGATACGTTTCCAGGTACGCTATCGTGAGCTGCGCCTGATCATAGAGCATCTTCTCAAAGTGTGGTACCAGCCAGTATTCATCGGTGGAATACCGGTGAAATCCACCGCCCAACTGATCGTACATACCGCCGTGTCCCATTCGGTCGAGCGTCTTTTCAGTCATTTCCAGAGGCATGGGGTCACAGCTCCGCTTCCACCATCTCAGTAAAAAAGTGTAGTTATGTGGTGTGGGAAACTTCGGGGGAGAGCCAAAACCGCCGTAGAGACCGTCGTAATTATTCCGAAGTTGCGCGTAAGCCTGTTTTAATGTCTCTACGGTAAGAACCCCTCCCGAAGAAGAAGCCTTCATGGACTGTAGAACCTGTGTGGCCTGTTCGCTGGATGCAATAATACTTTCTTTGCTGGTGTTCCAAAGGTTGGCTATTTGTTTCAGGATGGCGATCAAACCGGGGTTTCCGTACCGCTCCGTTTTAGGGAAATAGGTGCCGGCGTAAAAGGGTTTCTTCTGTGGTGTGAGAAAAAGATTCAGCGGCCAGCCGCCAGTTCCCGTCATGGCCTGGCACACCGTCATGTATACGTGGTCAACGTCCGGGCGCTCCTCTCTATCCACCTTAATAGAAACGAAATATTCATTTAATATCTGCGCCACCTCGCCGTCTTCAAACGACTCGTGTGCCATTACGTGGCACCAATGGCAAGTTGAGTACCCGATAGAAAGGAAAACGGGCTTATCTTCTTCAATTGCTGTTTGATATGCCTCCTCGCCCCATGGATACCAGTCCACAGGATTAAAGGCATGTTGCTGCAGATAAGGGCTTTTTTCCTGAATCAAACGGTTGGGTTTGCCCTGGTGGGTAACTTTCGGTTTCTGCTCGACGGTATTTTGGTCTATGTCATTCTCACGTGCATTCATATCACAAAGTGCTATGCTTCTCTCAAATAACACAAAACCAAACGCACCTGGCGAGCAACATTCTTTATGGAAAAAGATGGGACAAAAGAATTGAATTTGCCGGGGACGAGAATTCGAATCCAGACTAAACGAACCGGATCATTTGTGCCTCTTTAATATCGGATAGAAAATGTATTTGCTATTACGGTAACACTTTATCAAATAATAAGAAGAAAAACAATTTAAATTCCGGCGATTCCGAATGCGGTTTTAGTGAAAGGTGACTACGGTCTTGAACTTAAACAGGAATTTCCAGGAGTATTCTATACATGCTTTACAAGGGGAAGTGCGGCTTTCCTACTGGGCTGATTTGTTCTTCCGCGAGAGATGTCGCATAATCAAGGCAGGCAAGGACGTTTTCACGGTTCAGTGATGGGTTTTTGCCTTGCATACGGGTTTACGTCAAGACAAACTGCTTTCGCTTCAGTGGAGTAGGGTAAGTTTATTCAACAAAACCATAAGTTGGAGAATGTAGAGAGGTATCAACCGCCTGAAAGCTTTGATAAAGTTGGCTGGGGAACTAGGATTCGAACCTAGATTAAATGATCCAGAGTCACTTGTGCTACCGTTGCACTATTCCCCAACGTTGAAAGGCCTTTGTTTACCTGAACAAATCTTTATCAATACGTATGATAATACAATTTCTTTTCATATTAGTCAAGATGGATAATTCAATGTGGAATAATTCTTTGTAAAAAAAA